>NZ_QRUP01000012.1:0-118207 GCF_003459085.1 Holdemania filiformis
ATGGCTGTGAGCTTATGGTTTTTTCTTATTTTCCTGATTTGTCACAGCCCCTTATGTGTTATTGCTTTTCTGTTAAATTCGTTTGGTTCTCCACCGGCTTGATCCGGATCAGTGAATTGCGAACCCAGAACGGCAGGAATAAATAAAAGACGGTAAAAAGCAAAAGCAGGTAAACGATCAGGCCAACAAATCCATGGTCATCCGGCAGAAGGACAACAAAAATGGCAAGCAGAAAACAAACTGTCCAGGAAGGGATCAAGCGGGAACGGCCATGACAATGCGGACATTCCAGCCGCATCGACAGGAACGAACCGGGACGGACATGAAAACTTTTTTGGCAATGCGGGCAAACGACATCTTGACGCATGGACTATCCTCCTGACACCGCGCGAAGCGATGTGAACAACGATTTTAAACCCACCCCGGCCAGCAGCAGAAAACCGCTGAAATTGATCGGATCACGGAAGAACGTCAGCGTGAGCCAGCGCAGAAACGCCAAGTAAAGCAGCGAATTCCGGGATAAATCCTGAAACTCCGTAAACCAGGCGCTCCAAGCATAAAGGCTGACTCCCAGCCAGTAGACGAGTTCCAGAAGCAGAGACTTCTTCCGGGTTTTCCAAAGCAAAAGTACCGTGATGAGAAAGAAGACGGTGAACAGAAAAGCGTAATCATAGACCGGGATGTTGGTGCAATTGGGTGTGATCAGACCGATGTCCGGGCAAGTCCCTCCCGCATTGATGGAACACAGGGGGACCGGAATGGGCCAGCCTCGCTTTTCCCAGACCCCAAGGCCCAGCTGAATCAACAAAAATACGACAGGAATTTCCTCAATCTGCAGCAGTGCTTTCCAATGAAGTCTTTTCATCTTTCTCTCTCCTCTTTCTTTTATTATAAAGCATCAGGCGGAAAAAGACAGGGGCGGCGGCCTTTTTTCACCGCGACTTATTTCATACGAATGATCGGAGCAGTCCGCCGCTTAGCCTGCACCTAAGCGAGGTTTATTCATAAGCGCACGGCGATGGGGTAAGCGGAAAAATCTGCGGCTGTTTCGGAGTGAAATTCTTTGTTAAAAACATTGACAACCTAACAAATTGGAAATAAACTAAAAACGGCAGCCGGAAAGAAATTCCGGCAAAAGAGGGAGGTGGAAAGTATGGATAACCCGGGCGGTAGTTGCAGGCAAGGCATCAATAAAACGAGAAATCCATTCTTTCCTCTCCTGGAGGGCGAGTCTGCCCGAAAATAAAGCTCCAGGACGTTTTATTCATGCTTTGCGAACTTGAAGAACAAACTTGAAGGAGGGCAAAGTATGACGGTAAAAAACATCACTGAGCTTTTGAATGCGAAAAAATACGCTCAGATCAAAAAAGAACTCAACGAGATGAACAGCGTGGACCTGGCGGAATTGCTGGAACAATTTCCACAGGAAAGCATGGTCGTCCTTTTCCGTTTGATCGCCAAAGAAACGGCGGCGGAAGTTTTCACCAACATGAATACAGAGATGCAGCAGGCTCTGATCAGCACGTTTACAGAGAAAGAACTGAAAGATATCTTTGAGGATATGTTTATGGACGACACCGTCGATATCCTGGAAGAAATGCCGGCTAATGTGGTAGAGCGGATTCTCGACGTTACCGATAAAGAAACCCGTTCGCGCATCAACGAGCTGCTTCAGTATCCGCAGGACAGCGCCGGCAGCCTCATGACGACGGAATACGTCGACCTGAAAAAGACGATGAGCGTGCGCGAGGCGATTGCGAAGATCAAACGCGTCGGTATCGACCAGGAAACGATATACACATGCTATGTCATTGAAAATAAAAAACTGTTAGGCATTGTGACGGCGAAAAGTCTGCTGCTCAACGACGAAAACGCCTTGATCGGCGACCTGATGGAAACGCATATCATTTCCGTGCGGACTCACGACGATCAGGAGGAAGTCTCCAAGCTGTTCCAGAAATACCGGCTGATTTCCATTCCGGTTGTGGACACGGAAAACTGCATGGTCGGGATCGTCACCTTTGACGATGCGATGGAAGTTTATCAGGAAGAAATGGCAGAGGATATCGCATTGATGGCAGCGGTGCAGCCCAGCGACGATTCCTATTTCGGAACTTCGGTGTTCAATCATGCCAAACACCGGATTCTGTGGCTGTTGTTTTTAATGCTCTCGGCGACGATCACGGGAACGATCATCTCCCGCTACGAGGAAACGATTTCCGCGATTCCGCTGTTGGTTTCGTTTATTCCCATGTTGATGGATACCGGCGGTAATTGCGGCACGCAGAGCTCGACGCTGGTTATCCGTGGGATTGCGACCGACGAGATCCGCTTCTCCGATTTGTTTAAGGTAGCGTTTAAGGAAAGCCGGATCGCCTTGATTGTCGGCGCGGCTTTGGCGGCGGTCAATGGTCTGCGGATCATCGTCATGTATCAGGATCCGCGGCTGGCGATTCTGCTGGGAATTTCCTTAATGTGTACGGTCTTTTTGGCGGAACTGATCGGCTGTCTGCTTCCGTTGCTGGCCAAGAAGGTGCATCTGGATCCGGCAATCATGGCGGCGCCGTTAATCACGACGATTGTTGACACCTGTTCAATTATTATTTATTTTGCGATTGCGACGCATCTGTTTGCGCTGTAAGCGTTATGACGGACAAGCATGGAGGAAAACTCTGTGCTTTTTATTTGTCCTTTCTTGGCGATCTCCCAGATCGTGGAACGCAGGAACAATAGTATACAGTGGGTCAACGAGATTTTGACCGGAAAGGAGAATGTCGATGGAAAACGTAGAAAGAGAACTGCGGATTCCTCGCAGCTGGATGGAAACGGAAGAGGATTTCGCAATGGAATGCGGCCGTCCGCACCGTCCAACGCCGCCGCGCAGACCACACTGCCCAGGCTGGAGCGATGATTTCCGCACGCGTTTTGATGAAGCTGATTTCATGGAGGATGAAATGTTTGTGGAGGAGGCTGTCAACCTGTCCGCAGGCTGCGGCTGCCGTCCGAAACCGCCGGTATGTCCGCCAAGCTGCGGCTGCGATAATGATACCGATGACCAGGATGATGATGATCGTCCGGGATGCGGCAATCGTCCAGGCTGCGGCTGCCGTCCGAAACCGCCGGTATGTCCGCCGAGCTGCGGCTGCGATAATGATACCGATGACCAGGATGATGATGATCGTCCGGGATGCGGCAATCGTCCAGGCTGCGGCTGCCGTCCGAAACCGCCGGTATGTCCGCCGAGCTGCGGCTGCGATAATGATACCGATGACCAGGATGACGATGATCGTCCGGGATGCGGCAATCGTCCAGGCTGCGGCTGCCGTCCGAAACCGCCGGTATGTCCGCCGAGCTGCGGCTGCGATAATGATACCGATGACCAGGATGACGATGATCGTCCGGGATGTGGCAATCGCCCGGGCTGCGGCTGCAGCTGTGACTGTGATGACGATCATGACCAGGACGATGGCTGCGGTAATCATCACCGCTGTCCGGATATGAGCCTGGCGATGCCGTATGTCGCCCGCCAACAGTGGAATGGAAAACGGGAAATCTATAATCGTCCGCGCGCCTTATTAAGAGGAACGCTGTTCGTAGAACTGGATATGCCGTTTACAGGAAAGGGGGGCTGTCAGGATGAATAAAAACGAGCTGCTGCGGGAGCTGCAGGAGTTGGATTTTGCGATTCAGGAAGCTGTCTTATTTCTGGACACTCATCCCCGCAGCGAGGTGGCGCTGAGCTACTATCGTTACGTTACCGGCCTGCGCCGCAAAGCCGCGGAAGAATACAACCGTGTCTGCGGACCGCTGACCAGCCGCGACAGCCGCGGACGCCGCTGGGATTGGGTCAATAGTCCATGGCCGTGGGAAAGGGAGGGATAAACCATGTGGATCTATGAGAAAAAACTGCAGTATCCTGTGAATATCCAGAAGCCGGACCCGGCGATGGCCAAGCTGATCATTACCCAGCTGGGCGGCTCGGATGGTGAAAAGGGCGCGTCTGACCGCTATCTGAATCAACGCTATGCGATGCCGTATCCGGAAATCCGGGCATTATTGACCGATATCGGCACGGAAGAAATGGCGCACGAAGAAATGATCGCGACGATGGTTTACCAGCTGCTCAAGGGTTGTTCAGCTCAGCAGATCAAAGCGGCCAACGCCGCAGATTACTACGTCGATCACACGGCCGGCGTCTATCCGCAGGGAGCCAACGGCATGCCGTACACGACCGCGTATATCCAGTCCAAGGGGGATCCGATCACGGATCTGTCCGAGGATTTGGCGGCGGAACAGAAAGCCCGCACGACGTATGAGAACCTGATGCGCTTAGCGAAGGATCCGGAAGTCTACGGCCCGCTGCTGTTCTTACGTCAGCGTGAAATCGTGCATTTCCAGCGTTTCGGCGAAGCGCTTGACTTTGTCCGCAAGGATCTGGACTGCCGTAATTTCTATCGCTACAATCCGGCTTTTGACCGCTGATCAAAAGCAAAGGCGGGAATTCTCCCGCCCTTTACATCATAAAAGTGAAAAATACCTGAAGATCAATGGAATTCATTCCGTTGGCCGGTTGGCGCAGGCCTGCGGAAGAGAACCAGGGCAAGCGGGGCCGGGCGCAGGCAGGGAGTCAAGATTTATATAAGGATTCCTCAGAAAAGGAATGAACCATCCGCTTTTACTTTATTGGTTTCAGGTTAGGTAAGAACATTTCGTATCACCGTAAAAATATGGTAATTTGAATATGAAACTATTATAATTAGACTAATAAAGAAAAGGTGCGGGAATATGAAAAAAATAACGAAATTTGGGGTGTTGGTGACGGCGTGCATGCTGCTGATGCAGGGCTGCGGCGCTAAAGAAGAGAACTATGACAGCCTGCTGAATCCGAATAAACCGGTGACGCTGGAAATCTGGACGTATTACAACGGAACGCAGAAGGCGGCGTTTGACGAGTTGGTTACCGAATTCAATGAGACCGTGGGCGCGGAGAAGGGAATCGTTGTCGAGGCTTACAGTCAGGGCAACGTGAACGATCTGATCACTAAAGTTGAGGAAGCGGCGGAAAAGAAGGTCGGCGCCGGTGAAATTCCTGATATTTTTGCGGCGTATGCCGATACGGCGTATAAAGTCGATAAATTAGGACTGGTTGCTTCGATTGACAAGTATATGAGCGAAGCGGAGCTGGACTCCTATCGTGACGAATATGTAAGCGAAGGGCAGATCGGCGAGGACGGCAGCCTGAAAATTTTTCCGATTGCCAAGTCGACGGAATTGATGATGCTGAACAAGACCGACTGGGATCGTTTCGCGGAAGCCAGCGGCGCGACGCTGGACGATCTGAAGACCATTGAGGGCGTGACGAAGGTGGCCCGTGCTTATTACGAATGGACCGACAGCCTGACGCCGCAGCCAAACGACGGCAAGGCGTTCTTCGGCCGGGACGCGATGGCGAACTATATGATCATCGGCAGCCGGCAGCTGGGCAAGGAGATCTTTGCGGTAACAGGAAATGAGGTAACGCTGAATCTGGATCGCGAGATCTTCAAAAAACTGTGGGATAATTATTATGTACCGTATATTCGCGGCTACTTCACGGCGCAGGGACGTTTCCGTTCCGACGACGCGAAGACCGGCGATTTGATCGCGCTGGTGGGTTCCAGCAGCGGCGCGGCTTATTTTCCGAAAGAAGTGGCGGTGAGCGATGTCGAAAGCTATCCGATTGAATCCGTTCTCGCTCCGGCTCCGATGTTTGAGCAGGGCGAGAAGATTGCGGTTCAGCAGGGGGCCGGCATGGTCGTGACGGCTTCGGATACCCAGCATGAATACGCATCAGTTCTTTTCTTAAAATGGTTTACTGAGGAAGAGCGCAACATTGAATTCTCGTTGTCTTCCGGTTATCTGCCGGTCAAGAAAGCCGCCAATGATATTGAAACGATTAAAAAAGTCATGGAAAGCAATGCAGAGCTGGGATCGGCTGAAATGATCGGCGTTGTCGAAGTGGCGGAGAACCAGCTGAGCGAAGTTCAGCTGTATACGACGAAAGCCTTTGAAGGTGGCAATGACGCGCGGTCTTTGTTGGATACCTCGATGCAGGATCGGGCTAAAGCGGACCGCGAACAGGTGATTGAACGTCTGGCGCAGGGGCAGAGCCTCGATGAAGCGGCCGCTGAATTCGAAACAGACGCTTATTTTGATACCTGGTTCGCAGCGCTGAGCCAGCAGATGCAGGAAATCGTCCAGGAGTAACGTTTTTAAGAAAAGGAGTAACCGGAATATGCTGAAAAAAAGAAGTGTTTTCAATCGTATTCTGATCCCTTTGATCATCGTTCAAATTTTTCAGATCAGTCTGTTTGGGATGTTGGTTTTCAGCGGCGGCGTCATTACCAAGCTTGACCGCAACGCTGAGGAAATCCTGAACGAGCGGGTCATCAATCGGAAGAATTATTTAGAAAATGAAATGATTCAGCGCTGGAGCAATTTCTCGATTTATCAGACGAAGATTGAGGAAGAAATTGAGCAGCAGCTCAGCGAAACCGGCATGACCGTCGCCGACTTGGTGCCGGGGGCGGCCATAACCAGCGATATTTTGAAAAAGATCGGGCCGGATCTGATCGCTTTGATGCGCAGAAATACGGTGACCGGTGTTTTTCTCGTCTTTGAAGGGCCGCAGGGTAAACTTAACGGTTCTGAAGAAACAGAAAAAAGCGGAATCTATCTGCGGGATCTGGATCCGATCAACAACCCCTATGATAATTCGGATCTGTTGATGGAGCGGTCGCCGACAGATGTGGCGCAAAGTTTGGACATCGCGATGGACGTCGGCTGGAGTCCGCGCTTTAAGATCACGGCGGAGAGCTATTTCTATAACAATCCGGTGCGGGCGGTTCGGTCAGATCCGGATTTAGCCAGTGAAGACGCGGGATATTGGGGTTACGGCTCCATGTTGAATGAAGATCTGATTAAAACGATTACCTATACTCAGCCGCTGATCGGCAGCGATGGAAGCGTGTTGGGCGTGATGGGGGTTTCCCTGGCCGACGATTATCTGAAATCGCTGCTGCCGTCGAAGGAACTGCTTGCGGATCAGTCGGGTTCCTATATGCTTGCGATCCTCGACGAAACGCAGTCTCAGGAGCAGGGGCTGACCTTGCAGAAGGTGACGCACAGCGGCGGGGTGTTTATCGCCATGTTCGGCGAAGCGGAAGAACTGCTTTTCCAAAAGGACTCCGATGTGTCCGGGGAAGGGGCTTTAATCCATACGTCCGCCTTAAAATTGAATCAGAAAATTTACGGCAGTCTGCAGCCGCTGGAGCTTTACAATTCCAACGCGCCGTTTTCACATCAGCGCTGGGTTTTAGTCGGACTGGAATCGCAGAACGCGCTGTATGGCTTCTCGCATAAAATGCAGAACAGCATTTTGACCTTTATGATTTTATCCATGCTGGTGGGGTTAGCCGCGACGATGTATGCGAGCTACCGGCCATCCCGGCAGATCGGCGCGCTGGCGCGCAAGGTCCGCAACTCTGATCCGAATAAACCGATCCATCTGGATCCGATCCGGATTACGGAAATTGATCAGTTAAGTCAGGCGATTGAGGAATTAAGCAAGAGCGTAGCGGAGAACAGTTCCCGGCTTTCGCAGATTATCGGCATGCTTTCGATCCAGATCGGAGCGTTTGAGGTTGAAGCGGATAAGAATTCTGTTTTCTGTACCTCCGGCTTTTTCGACGTTCTGGATCCATTGACGGCTCACGAAGACCGCATGCTGACGCTGGATGAATTTGCTGGACAGCTGCGTTTATTGGATCTGGATCTGAAGGATTTGGGCCGGCTGCGGGAAAAGACGATCAAGCTGGAACAGGAGGGCGGCGGATCACGCTGGATGCGGTTAAAAACCGCGGCGCGGGCGCAGACGATCCTGGGCGTGGTGCAGGATGTGACGGCGGAAATGGTTGAACGGCACCGTATCGAATACGAACGCGATTACGACGTTCTGACGAACCTGCTGAACCGCCGGGCATTCCAGCGTTTTGCGCAGGAGCGTTTTGAACATCCGGAACAGCTGAAAATCACGGCGTTTATGATGATGGATCTGGACAATCTGAAATATATCAACGATACTTACGGTCACGACTGCGGCGACGGTTATATCCGCAGCGCGGCAGATGTGCTGCGTAATAACGCCGGTCCGCATGAAATCGCAGCGCGGATGTCGGGCGACGAGTTCTACGTTCTGTTCTACGGTTATGAAACGGATTTTCAAATCCGTCAGAAGATTGAACAAATCCGAAAAGCGATGGCCGCTTATGAAATGGAGCTGCCGGATGGCAAGAGTATCCGGATCCGCGCTTCCTTCGGCGTTTCCTGGTATCCGCGCGACAGCCGCAACCTGGATGAATTGATCAAATACGCTGATTTTGCGATGTATGAGATTAAAAACTCCGTCAAGGGCGGAATCAAGGACTTTGAAATTGAAAGCTACCGCAAGGATTCGTTTATGCTTCACAGCAGCGAAGACCTCAACCGGCTGATTGAAAATGAACTGATTGATTTTGTATTCCAGCCGATTATCGACGTGGAATCGCAGACGGTCTATGGTTATGAAATGCTGATGCGGCCGAAGATGGAAAACCTGAAAACGCCGTCGGAGGTTCTGCGGATCGCCCGCGCGCAGTCGCGTCTGTATCAGATCGAGCGGCTGACGTGGTTTAAGGCGATGGAGGCTGTTGATCGTTATCACCAGCGGCTGCAAGGCAAGAAGCTCTTTATCAATTCGATTTCCAGTCTGCGGCTGAGTCCGGAGGATCTGGAAGAACTGGATCGCCTGTATGGACGCTATAATTCGCAGGTTGTCATTGAATTGACAGAGAGCGAAAAGATGGGGGAAATGGCGACGATTCATAAACGCCAGCGCTGCATCGATCAGCATCAGGAAATCGCGCTGGATGATTACGGCACCGGCTACAACGGTGAAGCGACGCTGCTGGATCTTATGCCGAACTATGTCAAAGTGGATATGAGCATCATCCGCGGACTGGATCGCGATGTTAACCGACGCGAATTCTATGAGGGGTTAGTCGTTTATTTCCGCAGCCGGAAGATCAAAATTCTGGCCGAGGGTGTGGAAACCCGCGAGGAAATGGAAACGCTGATCGAATGCGGCACGGATTATATGCAGGGGTTCTACTTCCGAAAAGGCGAGCTGATACCGCCAGAGCCATGTCCGGAAGCCATGGAAGCTTTGCGGAAAGCCGTGGAAAGGAAAAAAGAAAAGTCTTTGTTTTAGTTAAATTGGAAGTGTAATAACACAGTTTACTGGAATCAGAATGTCATTGGAGAAGCTTTATGTGAATCACTTATTGATTTTCGCAAGCCTTCTTTAATCTGCATTTTTTCAAACCTGAAAGGATAGAATTATTCATCAATACAAAAGCGCGTGTTAGAAGATACGCGCTTTTAAGATTAGCCTTCTTATAAATATTTTTTTAATAACTGGGTCAATTCCAGAATGTCAATAGGTTTTGCAATATGAGCATTCATGCCCGATTTCAGGCAGCGCTGTATGTCATCAGAAAATGCATCAGCACTCATTGCGATAATGGGAATCGATAAAGCGTCGGGATGATCCGTTTCCCGAATTGCTCTTGCAGCCTCATGCCCTGTCATGTGCGGCATGCGTATATCCATCAGAATGATATCGTAATATCCCTTTGGTGATTTTCGAAACTTATCCAGGCAAATCTGTCCATCTTCTGCCCAATCCAATTCTACGCCCAGATCGGACAACAATTCTTTGGCAACCTCCCAGTTTAGCTCATTATCCTCGGCAAGCAAGATACGGCGAGCGGAGAGATCTGCATTTTGATTCATTGTCTGGCCGGGATCTGCCTCATTGCCCATATACTGACGTAAAGCATGATACAGCGTAGATTTAAAAAGCGGCTTGGAGATAAAACCAGTAATCCCTGCTTCACGAGCCTCTGCCTCAAATTCACTCCAGTCGTATGCAGAAACTAGTAAAATTGGTACTTCCTCTCCTAAATTACGCCTGATTTCTTTTGCGACCTGAATCCCATCCATATCTGGTAGTTTCCAATCCAAGAGAATGATTTGATAATCATCTCTTTTCTTATGACGCTGGATTACCAGTTCTAGTGCTTTTTCCCCGCTTAATGTCCATTCGGCTTTTATTCCGATAGATTTTAGTGAGTCCGTGGCGGTTTCACATAATAATTTGTCATCATCAACCACCAGCATATTCCATGGGGGAAGAACCATATTCATCTCCATAACAACTGCTTTTTCAAAATCAAATGTAAGAAGAAACTCGGTTCCTTTATCAAGCTCACTTTTTATATTAATAGTTCCTTCCATAGCGTCTACAATGTACTTTGTAATTGCCATTCCTAAACCGGCGCCCTCAGTTTTATGGATTCTGGCTCCATCTGCACGGCTATAAGATTCAAATATTTTTTCCAGGAATTCTGGCGCCATACCAATTCCGTTATCCTTGACTTTGATATAAGTTCGTACATAATTTTCGCCTTTCGGAGATTTTTCTTCCGATAGGGATAATTGTATTGTCCCTCCTTCCAGTGTATATTTCGTTGCATTTGATAAGAGATTTAGTAAAACCTGATTCAAGCGGACACCGTCGCACCACACATTTTCTGTTAAGATATTTTTAACATGGATATCAAACGTTTGCTTTTTTGTCTTGATCTGTGGCTGCATGATGTTAACAATTCCTTCAATGACTTCCTTTAATGAAATTTGCTCTGTTGTTAACGTTAATTTACCACTTTCTATTTTTGACATATCCAGGACATCATTAATCAGTCCTAAAAGATGTTTGCTTGATAATGTTATTTTTCTAAGGCAGTTCTGAACCTGTTTACGATCGTCTATATGGGCTGTGGCAATCGCAGTCATGCCTACGATCGCATTCATAGGCGTACGAATATCATGGCTCATATTTGCTAAAAATTCACTTTTGGCTTTGTTCGCTTCAAAAGCGGCCTGCCGGGCTATCTCCAATTCATGCACTTGAGAACGGGTTATGGAGAAATACCGAAGAAAGATCAATGTCAGAATGATCAAAATCGAAGCACAGGACAATAATGTTGTGAATATACGCTGGCTGCTTAGATTGTTTATTGCATTATCCAAGATTCCATAAGGCATGACCGATACTAAATACCACTCAGAATAGGGTAATGAGATACCGTATATTTGTCGTTCTTCGCCATTTACTTCATAAGTCGTGGCAAATTCTTCATGGTTTTTTAGTGCATCACCAAACATTTTAATAGAATTTTCTGCAGAGAACTCATTTACCGTAGGGTCAAGCTGCTTTTGTAGTTGTTCAAAAAAATACCATAACTCTGTGTTGGAGTTCTGTATTACAAAACTACCGTCTGGCCTTATAATATGATAATACATCAATTGATCTTCATCCTCTAAGGAAAGGAAATCGGTAATATACTCCAGAGGAACGGCTGCGATCAGACCCGTGCTTTTGTCGCCATTGTGCATTGGATAATCAGCGTCAACACCAAATAATACCACTTCATTTCCAGCAGAATCAATACCTACAGCGACCCTTTGTTCCCCTTTTGACAGCGCTTCTACAAAAGGTGCAGGATTAAGGGGGCGAATTGCTCGTCCATAAAGCGTTTGAAAGTTTCCTTCAGCAGAACAAAGTGCTAAATAGTCAAATCCTCTGACTTGAGTCCGGTAAATGAGTTCCTCATATAAATTCGTCTTATTACTGTTATCTGTTGAAACAACAGAAACAATACCGCTAACCTGATTGAAACGCAACTTTATAACAGTTTCAAAGTGTCTGGACATCTGTTCATTCATTCCAGACATATAAATATTCCCAATTTCATAAACGGTATTTTTACTTTTTCGGCTCATATAGGCCCCAAGCAGACTGAAAATAATAATACTCAAGACCAAAAGTCCAATGAAACTGCAAATTAGAAAACGTGTTGTAGTATTCTTTTTACTATTATTTCCCATTCATATTATTCCTCCCAGGCATTTTTGAAATCTTTCATAACCCTTGTTTTTCATTTTTATAGAAGTTTCAAATCAACAGAAACTTTTGTATCAAAAATTTGTAAACAGAATTCTAAACGATTTGTTCTCGCCGCAGTCTAGCCAATGCCTCATCAAAATTCTTGCCAAGATTACTATAATAGGCTTTTAGTTTCATCATTGCAATTTCTCCATTTTAAGCATTGCCTGTGTTCTATTTCTCTCACTTATAAAACAGAGGGTTACCTTATTTTTATCTTTTTTAGATTGATACATCATATTGTCTGCAACTTTGAAGAGCCTTTTTGTAGTATCCTTTCCATACACTCCACCCACACTTACAGATATACGTAGTTCGGGATGAGTGTCAATGATCAGAATACTGACAGAGTATCGAATTCTCTCCAGTTTTTTCTTAAATATATCGGCAGGTATACTGAAAAAGATTATTACAAATTCATCCCCGCCATATCGGATTACCGCATCTGTTTTCCGTACACATGATAAAATAGTTTGTGCAATGTTTTGCAGTACAATATCACCAACGTCATGGCCATAATTGTCGTTGATCTGTTTGAAATTATCAACGTCTATTACGACCATTGCCTGGATATTATTGACATCTTGAAAATGTTCGTCATAATAACGCCGGTTATAAACGCGGGTTAGCGAATCAATATATAATAATCGCAAATGCTGCTGCATGTGGAACTGAACAGTACTTTTTTCATAAGATAACAAGTTGTTGTAATCTTTAATATCTCGCAGATTTGGGATGTTTCTTTTCTCTCTTTTAGAATCAGGCACCATCAGCTCTTTTTCCAGATTTTCGGAAATTTCTTGCAGACAAAGTAAAAGTGTCGGATTAAATGCGCCGCATTGCCCCTCTAAAATCATATTTAAAGCTTTTTTATAGGAATAAGCTTTCTTATAGCATCGCTCACTGATCAAGGCGTCATATACATCGGCCAATGAAACGACCTGTGCAGCAATAGGTATTTCCTCTCCTTTTAATCCATCCGGATAACCCTTGCCATCGTACCTCTCATGGTGCCATCGGCAGATCTCGGAAGCCACTTTCACTAATGGCGCTTCCTGCTGCTCAATGGGAAGGTCTGACAGCATATTGGCTCCAATCACCGTGTGAGTTTTTATCTCTTCAAATTCTTCTTCTGTCAGTCGGCCCGGTTTATTCAATATTGAATCTGAAATTGAGATTTTCCCAATATCATGCAATGCAGAAGCGGTGCTGATTAATGAAATGTCGACGGGAGATAAAGAATATTCATCAGTAACTCGAACTAATTGTTCAAGCAAACGTTTTGTTATCGTATTAACATGCAGTACATGAAGACCGCTTTCTCCGTTACGGAATTCCACAATATGAGATAGGATTGAAATCATCAGCTCATTATTTTTGTCTTGTTCTTGAAATTGATCCGTAATAATTTTTTCAAGACGCTGTTGGCGAGCAAATAAAAGCATCGTATTAGAAATTCGACGCTGAACAATGATTGGATCGAAGGGACGGCTTATGTAGTCAAAAGCTCCCAACTCGTAGGCACGCTTTATATTAGCGGGCGAATCGTCGGCAGAGATCATCATAACGGCCAAGCTGTCATTCCAATGATAGTTGTTGATATAAGCTAAAACTTCAAAACCATTCATATCCGGCATTATAATATCCAGAAGAAGAAGGGAAAAATCTGATCTTCGCTTAGAAAGGAGAGAAATAGCTTCTGAACCATTTTCAGCTTCGGTTATTTCATATTGTTCTTCCAGAATCTCTGCCAGAAGTGCGCGATTTATTTCTGAATCGTCAACAATTAAGATTTTTTGCTTTCCCATGATCGTCAAACTCTTTCCTAATCTTTTTACAGTTTGATTATACAAATTATTTTTATGTGCTGGCAATGCTAATATTGGTAAGGTATACAAATAGGTTGACGTCTTTCAGCGCAAAATAACTGACATAATATGCTATAATTCGATGGATAAGAAGGTGAATTATGAAACCACAGGAAACAAAATTTACATTTGTATATAACGAAATTAAACAGTGTATTTTAGAGGGACAGATACAACCTGGAAATAATTTACTGTCTTCAAGGATGTATTGCGAGCAATTTCATGTAAGCAGGTATACGATTAACCGTGTCTTTGAAACCTTGCGGATCGAAGGATTAATTGATATTCAGCCTCGTCTAGCACCCACTGTTGTTTCAAAAAAAGAATACTATAATTCCTCTAATGCTGTTTTTGAAATTCTAAAACAGAGGGAAGCTCTCGTGCAGATATATCAGACCTTTGCTCTAATACTCCCTTCACTTCTTGTTTTTGCTTTGCAGGGGTGTGATGTTGAAATCATGCCTCATTATAAACAGGCTGTGAAAGCCTTGCGTTTAGGATATACTGCTGACGGATGGCGCTTTTCCTCTAAATTAGGACATGATGTATTGAGGATCGGTGGTAATTCTCTATTCAGCGAACTATATTCTACATTTGGTCTTTATAATAAACTTGCATTTTTTACCAAGGATTGTCCTTATTTCTCCAAGCTTTTTTTTGAGGAATCTGTAACTGACGATATTATCGACGTATTAAAGGGTGATGATCCACTAAAAAAGTACAATCATTTGTCGAATATGTACCAAAAACTTACGGATTCAATAGATGATACGCTAAATTATCTATCGGAGACAATGCCAAAATGTCCTTTACAAACGGATTTGCGTTTTTCATGGAATCCTATGCGTGGTCAGGATTATTGTTACTCAAAAATTGTTGATGAGCTAAATTTAAAAATCGGTCTTGGGAAATATTCTGTAGGCATGCTTCTTCCCTATGAAAAGCAACTGGCTGACCAGTATGATGTTTCTTTATCGACAGTCAGAAAGGCATTGTCTGAGCTTGAGCAGAGAGGCTTCGTTAAAAAGTTAAATGGTAAAGGCACGATTGTTATAGAACCGAATGCTATGAAACTTCATCAGCTAACCCATAATCCAGGGTATGTAAAAAAGGCATTACGGTACCTTCATGCCCTGCAATTAATGATATTCATCATTCGTCCTGCGGTTTTTATTGCAGCTCCGCAATGGACTAAGGCAGAAATGGAAGAGTTAGCGAAGAGATTGACTTCACCTGATTCTGTTTATCTGGCGGATATTTTGGAATTTATAAAGAAGCATATCACGCTGGAGCCACTTTATATTATAGTCTCTGAAACGAATCATCTTCTCGAATGGGGTCACCATTTTGCTTATTATTCATCCAAAAACAATACTCTTTCACACCTTAATCAACAAGTGGTCGGCGCGTTTCAACAGCTAAGGGAAGGAAATGTGATCTTCTTTGCGGATGCCATTGCCGATTGCTATCGTTATATGTTGGTTTGTATGAAGAAAAATATGGTTGAGAAATATAAATTTCGTAGTGTGGCTACTATTCGAATTCCAGAAAAGTACTAGATGACGAGTCATAAAAATATCCTTCCCACATTCATTAACGGTGTACTTTTTTTGATTTCTAATATCAATAAGAGAATCATTTGTTTTTTGAGACTGCAGGAAAACTCGGCACCCATTTCAACGAATACTCAGTGCGCTTTTTATAATAAACATTCTTTCCTTATAGGATGATAATAAGCAAATTGATTCCCATAAATTAGAATAAAGAATTGTTGATTTTGACCCATTCGCGCACAGTAAAAGCTAAGGTATAAATTAGGAATGGCTTAAAATCTGGTCTTTGTGGTATATCTTACAAGAAAAGAATTGTGAAAAGATTTATAATGAAACAAACTTAACAGGGAGGTTAATATGGGCGCATCAAAACTTGAGAAACAAAAACAGAAACTGATTGAACTGGGAGTCATGGAACCGGAAGACACCTTGGTTGATTTCCTGCAGGCCAGCTATGTGGAACGGCTGGTAGGCAAGCTGGGCAAATGGAAACAAGGCTGGGCGTATTTTACGGAAAGCCGGGTGATCGTGATTACCGGAATGCAGGAAGACAATATTGTTATTCCCTACAAGACGATCCGTGAACTGGGCAAATGTTCCCAGAGCCTGATGCCGATCGGCATTACGATCACGCATGAGGATCCGGAAACGGGCAATCAGATCACCGACAGAATATCCTTAATGAAGCGGGATAAATGGCTGAACTTCATGGCGGAAAAAGCCGGTGTGGAAGCGGCGTAATTCGGCGGCAAATTTCTCACAACAACGAATTCAAAGTAAAATCCAGAAACCTTGCCGGGTCTCTGGATTTTTTTAAGCTTAAGGTCATCGCTGAGAGGCTAGAATAGGCAAAACGAACAAGCGTCCTTCCTATTTCTTTGAATCGGAGTCAACGATCCTGATTCGCTTTCCCTGACAAGAAAGGCAGAAATACTTTTTCTTTTTCAGTTAATCAGTGTATAATACAAAATAAAAGACAGGAACGTTTGTTCCTGTCGGATTTGAAATCTGGTGGAGCCGACGAGGATCGAACTCGCGACCTTTGCATTGCGAACGCAACGCTCTCCCAGCTGAGCTACGGCCCCAGACACGATATTAAGTTTACCACCATTTTTCGAATTGTCAAGATTATAAGGAGGAAAGTTATGAAAGATTGTTTACAACAGGCGCGGGAAGTCATCAATGAGGTCGACGCGCAGATGGCGGAATTGTTTGAAAAGCGGATGACCGCTGTTCAACAGGTGCTGGCGTATAAGAAGGAACACAACCTGCCGATCTTGGATGCGGCACGGGAACAGATCGTGATTGAAAAGGGCGTTGCCCGGATCCAGGATCCCGTTTTAAAGCCGTATTACGAGGAGTTGTTAATCAAGCAGATGGAATTATCCCGGCGGTATCAAAAGACGCTGTTAGCGGCTTCCCAGGACGAATAAGGGGCGGTTTTCCTTCCGATATCCCGCTATGTCAGAATAAAAAATGAGCCCAAACAAAAAGATTGAAAGCACCCAGACCGGGACTCCTTTCAATCTCTTTTTTTCCAATATTGACCGAAAGCAAGCAGAAGCGTGCAGCCGGCGATGACCGCCGCCCCCAGTGTCAGCCAGTAGGCCGGATAACCGCCCAGCTTCATGATTGCCTGCAGAAATCCAATTTCCGGAACTTCCCGCAGAAACATGTAATTCTGTCCCCAGATCCAGTCCACAGCGAAGGCGCACAGCGCGCTGCCGCCCAGAATTGCGATGACGGAAGGCAGCTGGCTTAACCGCGGCGAATAATCGTCAGCCAGAAACATGAGAACCGGCGTCAGGATCAAAAGCAGATGCAGCGCAAAACTCTGGAATGTCTGAAAGTGGAAAAAGGGGTAAGTACCAACGATTCCTGCCGGATACACGATTGCGGTAATTCCGCCTAAAATGGACGTCGCCCAGACATAACTGCGCAGCGGCAGATTGCGTGAAAACACAGCCAGCGGAATGAAGAATACCTGCAGACCGCATAAATGCAGCGGCAGCAGCTTTACCCAATACCCTTCGCCCAGCCAGACCAGCCACAAAATCCGCATTAATTCCAAAAGCGGGACGGCGATTGCCATGCCGTAAAGCAGCTGACGGGCGGTTTGCCGGGAATGCGTCCGCGTCCAGCGGACCAGCCAGAACAAACTGAGCGGAATCATTAGAATTTCCAGAATGTGCAGCGGGCTTAGAAAACCATAAGCCGTGCCGGGAATCACTTCATCCCAGAAGCAGAAGAATTGTGAGATAGTAAAACCTCCTTCAGATCAATGTTCAAATTGCATGCGGTACAGATGCGCGTAAGCACCGTCCGCGGCCATCAGCTCGGCATGACCGCCTTGTTCCAGAATTCCTTCCTCGCCCAGCACAACGATGCGCTTGGCGTTGCGGATCGTTGAGAGGCGGTGCGCGATCACAAACGTCGTGCGGTTGCGGGCCAGCCGTTCTAAAGAATCCTGAACGACCTTTTCACTTTCGTTGTCCAGCGCGCTGGTGGCTTCGTCAAAAATCAGAATCGGCGGATTCTTTAAGAAGACGCGCGCAATGGATAAGCGCTGTTTCTGACCGCCGGATAATTTAACGCCGCGCTGCCCGATATCTGTATTATACCCGTTTGGCAGCTCCATAATGAAATCATGCGCATTGGCAGCTTTGGCGGCGGCGATCACTTCCTCCTCGCTCGCTTCCGGTCGGCCGTAGCGGATGTTGTCCATGACATTGCCGGCGAACAAATACACATCCTGCTGGACGATGCCGATACAGGAACGCAGCGATTTCATCGTCACGTTGCGGATATCCTGACCATCGACAAGGATCCGGCCCTCGCTGACCTCATAAAACCGCGGAATCAGGGAACACAGTGTTGTTTTGCCCGCACCGGAAGATCCGACCAGCGCCAGATATTCCCCCGGTTCGACATGCAGATCGATGTGCTTCAGGACGTAATCCGGGGAGGAGGCATATTTAAAACCGACATCCTCGAAATCCACCGCACCCTTGACGTCAGCCAGGATCTGCGCATGCGGATCATCCTGAATGTCCGGCTCAACTTCCATGATTTCCATAAACCGTTGGAAGCCGGTGATGCCTTCCTGAAACTGCTCGGTGAAGTTGATCAGCTTCTTGACCGGCTCCGTCAGGTTGTTGATATAAAGCAGATAGGTTAACAGATCGCCTAACAAAATCCATTTCATCGAAATAAACGTCGATCCGGCAAGAATGACAACGACGGTGATCATCGTGGTGAAAGCGTTAAGACCCGAATGATAATAGGCCATGATCCGGTAGCTGTTCTTACGCGACTTGACGTACCGGTTGTTTTCCACGCCGAATTTCTCCAGCTCGCTGCCTTCGCTGGTAAACGATTTAACGACGCGGATGCCGGACAGATTGTCTTCGATCCGGGCGTTGATATCGCCCACCCGTTCTTTATTCTGCTTGAAAGCTTTGCCCATTTTTTTATTAAAATACAAGGCGAAGACAAGCATGATCGGCAGGATTGAGAAGATGATCAATGTCAGCGGCACGTTGATGGAAAGTAAGATGAAGAACGCGCCGAAAAACTTGATGATCGAAATGACGACATCCTCCGGGCCGTGGTGGTACAGCTCGGTTAAGGAAAACAGATCGTTAGTCAGCCGTGACATCAGCTGTCCGGTTTTCTGTTCGTCATAGAAGCTGAACGACAATTTCTGATAATGACTGAACAGCTCGTTGCGCATATCATGTTCCATCATGACGCCCATATAATGTCCCTTATAGGTGATGAAGAAGTTGCAGAGCAGCTCGATGATGATCAATCCGACCATCACCAGACCGATCTTGAAAATCAAATCCAGCTGCACGGACTGTGATGACACAAGCACGGTGTTGGTGATGTAGCGCGTCAACAGCGGAAAGATCAAGGAGATCGCCGCGACGATGAAGGCGCAGACCATATCCGCGATAAACAGCCTTAAATAAGGCCGGTAATACGAAAGAAATTTTTTACCTCTGGCGTTAAGCAACACAATTCCCCCTTTTAGTTAGACATAAGTGTAGCCTAAATTGACGAAAACTTCAATGATTCAGACCCTTTCCGCCGGTTTTTCAAGTTCGTCGGCAAAGGAAAAGGGATCCGTTTGCGGAAGCCTGGAAAGCTTGGTAAGATGGAGAAAAGAAAGCAGAGGCAGGGCGAGTGAAAAATGGCATTTATATTGGTAAAGACAGCGAACTGGGGTTAACGGATAGCGCGGCGATTCTGTTTTTTCGTGATCCGCAGCATGTCTGGCTGGAATCCAGGCTTTATGCTAAAAGAGAAGGAAAGTTCTTTTGTATCGGCGTATGCCGGTCAGTGCCGGCGCTGATGGAGCTGCATCAATCTTCATGAACAAAAATCGCTGAAATTCAATCGCGGCTCCTTTCTGAAGCGCAGCTTATTTGAAATCAAAAAGAAAAACGACTCCGGTTCAAGGCCCGGGGCCGTTTTTCCACAATCAGGAGCGATTTGTTATTTGTAGCAATCCTGGAACAAACTGGCCAGCTTGGCCTGCAGCGCCTGCTCGAACTTGGCGGCGGCTTCCATCGTACTCTGAACCGTTTCGTTGACCTCGATCAATTTGTCGATCGTGATGCAGTCCATGGAGACGGCGCACTGCAATTTTTCTCCCTCGGCGTTGAGGATATGCGCAAGCGCGGCTTCCTCCAAAGCAATTGACTGCAGAATATCAGTAATGGCTTGCGAACGGGTGACGTTGCTACTTCTGATTTCAGGCATTCCCATAAGTTAATTCCTCCTTACACTGACATCCTATTCGACCCGGGCGAAAGAACCCGGGCTCATGTCCCGGAGTTATGAAATTTTCCGGGCGACATACACTGGTCAAGGGGGAATGATCATGAAAATCGTAATTGTCGGATATGGAACAATGGGACATTTATTATTAAGCCGGATTGAAGAAAAGGAAGATCTGCAGTGCGTTGGTTTGATCGCTTCCTCCTATTATCAGGAGATTTCCGAGCTGCCGCAGCATCCCGAGGTGATCGTCGACGTCAGTCACCCGGACAATTTCGCCCGGATCGAACGGGCGATGCAGCGTCAGCCGATTCCGCTGGTTTTGGCGACGACGGGGTACAATGAAAGTCAGAAAAACACAATTGAGGATTGGGCACGGCAGGTGCCGATCGTCATGACCAGTAATTTTTCGATCGGGATGACGATCGTCAACAAAATGCTGAAGACCTGCCAGCGGGAAATCGCGCAGTATTTTGATTGCGATATCCTGGAAATTCATCATGAACAGAAAAAAGACAAACCGAGCGGGAGCGCGCTGATGCTGAAGAAAACGCTGCAGGGACCGGCGACGGACCGGTACGGCTATCAAAAGCCGATTTCGGTGACTTCCCTGCGGCATCGTCAGATCGCCGGCGAACATACGGTGATCCTGTGCGGCGATCATGAACAGATCACAATTACCCACACGGCCGACAGCCGGGAGATCTTTGTGCGCGGGATTCTGGAAGCCGTGGAGGCGATTCCCTATTTGAAACCCGGCCTGTTTTCGATGGAAGACTTGCTTGCCCAGCGCTTTTTGCAGCGCCGGCTGCTTTGATTTCAATAACGTCAGTCCCTCAATCTGGTTCGAGCTGAACCGGGCTGAAAAAGAAAGGGGGAAGCGAAAAGCCTGTTTTGATAGGACAGGTTTTTCTTTTGCTATTCAGTTCGCTGCGAATCTCTTTATAAGGAGAGCGGCAGCACAGACTTGAGGTTCGCAGCACGATCTGTTAAAATTAAACCAATATAAAAGGATGATCCGGACAGGAATTTCGATAACGGAAGGGAGAGGTCAAAGTGGAAAACTATTTCATAAAACTTTGGGGCACTCCGACACTGCGGGAAAACGGCCGGTCTTTGCCGCTGAATGAAATTCTGGGAAAACAGCTGACAGAATTATTGTGCTATTTTCTGATTCATCGCGGTGAACTGGTCAGTCATGAACGGCTGATCGAATTATTCTGGCCGGAATCGGTCAATCCGCAAAACGCTTTGAAATTTGCGGTACACCGGCTGCGGAAACTGACCCAGCCGTATGCTGAAACCAAAGAACAGGAATGGATCGCGACGGGGAAGCATGGCTATTTGTTTTCGCTGCAGGCGCCGGTGGAAACCGATTTATTTCAGCTTTCATCACTGACGCCGGAACTTCTGGCAAAACAGCCCGGACAGATTGAAGCCTTAATCCGAGGAGAATTGATGGAAGGCTATTCTTCGATGTGGATTCTTCCGATTCGAGAGTTTTGGAAAGAGAAAGTCAAAACGCTCGTTCAGGAAACGGCCGGAATTCTCGATCAAACCGGGCAGGCGGAAGCGGCGCTGCAGCTGACGCAATCGGCGCTGGCGCTGGATCCGTATTCCGACGAGCTGAACTACCGGTATTTATCCGAACTGGTCAAAGCGAAGGAATATAACCGGGCTTTGAAACATTACGATCAAATTTCCGAACAGTTTTATCATGAGTTCGGCGTCGAATTTGAAGGCCGCTCCAAGTCGCTGATTTACTTTTTAAGCTCGGACCGCGAACCGTCGCATTCCATTCAGGAACTAGTTGAAGAAATGAACGCCAGCGAAGACGAATGCGCGTTTTATTGCGAACAACCCGTTTTCCGTAAGCTGTATCAGGCGCGGATGCGCGAAAGCAAGCGGCTGGATATCAATTCTTACTTATTGGTGCTGGATGTTCAAAGTGATTCCGCGGAACTGGGAACCCGGGCGACCGACGCGCTGATTCAGATCGTCAAGACGCAGCTGCGGTCCTGCGATATTTTCACCCGCACGGCAAACTGCCAGCTGGCGGTGATGTTGATGATCAAAGCGGAAAGCGACGTGCATAAAGTGGTCAGCCGGCTCAGCCAGCGGCTGAACCGTAAGTATCCCACGAATCAGGTCCGAGTTTATTACCATGCGCAGAAAATTGAACAGAACGGTTCGCAGCCGGCGGCAAATTGAACGCCTTGGGGATGATTGAAAACCGACGCTGAAAAAAGGTATAATAAAAACAGAAAGAAGGATGAAGAATGTCATTACTAACAACATTAAGAAAAGATAAAATGCAGGCGCTGAAAGACAAGGACACGGTGAAAAACGGAATATGCAGCTTACTGATCTCAGCGATTGCGCTGGCAGAGAAGGAAGCCGGTCAGCCGTTAAGCGCGGAAGAAGAACTGGCTTACGTTCAAAAAGAGCTGAAACAAACAAAGGATACGTTAGCGCAGACCCCGGCCAGCCGTCCGGAATTGATCGCAGAAACGCAGCGTAAAATTGAAATTATTGAAGCGTATCTGCCGGCACAGATGAGTGAAGCAGAGCTGGACGAGGCCCTCAGAGCAGTGATCGCGGAGCTTCAGCTGGAACCGGTAATGAAAAACAAAGGAACGCTGATCAAAGAGATGATGGCGCGCTACAAAGGAAAAACCGACGGGAAATCCGTCAACGCCGCTGTCGGGCGCGTGCTGAATTAATCACTGGATTCTGACAAGAGCTTAACCAGGAAAGAAAGAGAAAAAGAGGATCTGTCCGCAAAATGGCGAGGCCGATCCTTTTTGTTTTGGATTCATCGGACATCTTATTGATCAAGGACAGGCACCATCTTCAATCCGGCGGCAGGCGGAGGATCCGATTCTCAGCCAGACAACGAGAAGCAGAGCTGAACCATAGGCAAAAAGCATACGATTCGTTACAACATCAAGATTAGTTATAAATCACCTAAAAAATGGTAAATCCATGCGTAATCCCATTATATCGTTCCTAAAAACCGTTGTCAATTAATGTATACTTATGTGACAAATACCTAAAACCGATGAAATCCATTCGCAGATCCGTAAAAGATCCACTCGTTTGTTGGTCAAGGAGGGGTAACAATGACGAAAAAGTACGGTAAAAACAGTTTCCAGAAATCCTGGAAAACCATTCTCAGTCATCATGAGCAGCAAAGCTCAACCAATCAGGAAGAAAAGACCGAGCCGCTGATTCCCGCAGAGCTCAGGGAACCGGAAGAAACGCCGGAAGTTTCATCAGCTTCCAGCGCTTTAACCGAAGCCGAAACAGAAAGCATGACCGGGCTTGAGTTCAGCTTGGCTCAAACTGATGAATCCCATCGGGGTCCAGCACCGGAGACAGTGGAGAATCCGCCGGCCGTTCCGGAACTGAAACCGGATTACGGAACATCGGTCTTAACGGCAGACACCCAGATTAAAGGGGATCTCCAGTGTCTGGCTGATCTGGAAGTGCACGGACAGATTTATGGCAGTCTCTTCTGCGAAGGCCGGGTCTTTGTCGACGGCGAGGTCAACGGGGGAATCCAGGCGCAGAATGTTACGTTAAATCATGCAAAGATCCAGGGGGACATCTTGTGCGCCGGGGAATTGGAGGTTCTGGAACAAAGTGTGATCACCGGGAACCTGCAGGCGGAGAAGATCACCCTGAACGGCCGGATTAAAGGTAATCTGTATTGCAAGAACTTATTAGTTCTCATGGCTTGCAGCTATGTCGAGGGCGATATCATCACCGGTAAAATCTCGGTTCAGGAAGGCGCGCAGATGACAGGCAGCCTGACGACCAGCGAATCTGAAAATGGCTGAGCCTAACGGACTTCGCTCATTTGAAAATGAAGAACGACACCTTATTAGAAGAACTGGCGCAGTGCTGCGGCTGTCTTTATCTGTCCGATCTGCGCCGGCCTTCCGCGGTGAACCGCATGATGATTTTAGCGACGCTTCAGGAATTGAACGCCGAGGATTATCCGCTGAATCAGTGGAAGCGGGTCTGGCTATATCTGACAGACCTGCCACTGCCGGCGGAACGGACGGCGTCTGATCTGCGCGGGACACTGCTGGAGCAGCTGACTTCCCCGAAGACTCCGGTCGGCAGTGAACAAACCGGACATGGAAAAGCCTGGGCGAAGCGGGGAAATCCCCAAAGAACGAAATAGGGAACACCGGGATAACGCCGGCGTCCTTTTCAGATCAGGCCGCATGAATCTGCGGTTATCCGGAAGCAATCCGGCAAAGAAAAACCCGCATCCGTTATGAATGTGGGTTCAGAATTATCGGACGGTGACGCACTGTTCCTCACTGTGCAGGCCGGTACTGTAAACGTAGTAGCCGCAGACCTTGACGCTGCCGCCGCCTTCAACCCAATCATAATAGGTCGGTTGATCCGAGGTGACTTCGTGGTACAGGTTTCCGTTGAGATAGACTTTCGCGTAATAGTAAGGGTTGCCGAGGATCCAATTCCAGTCGAACAGCTTCTGACCGACGGCATAAACATAGATATCGCCTTGAGACAGGCTGATTTCTTTCTGGTTTTCCGGCAGATCGCCGCGGTAGCCGCCCCAGTTGATCGTCAGGCCGCCCCATTCGTCGATATAACCGCTGACCGTGCTTTCCAGCTTCTGCTCGGAATTTCCCCACGGCGAAACCAGATTGTTGAATTCCTTTTTAATTAAGCCCGTTGTCGACAGATTCGGGTCTACGCCGTCCACTGCGGCATACGGGAAGGTGCCGAGGATGTGCGTGATGTTCTCAACGCCCTCCGGCTGAACCAGCGCCTTCGGCGGATTCTTTTCATCATAGTTGGCGTCCAGCAGAAGCTCGCAGATCTGACCCGGAATATTCTTCCGGCTTTTCTCGTTGTCAAAGTAAGTCTTTTCATCTTTAACGCCCTTATCGTAGCCGACCCACACGACGTTGGTTGTCTGGCTCGTTGAGGCGATCATCCACTTGTCCTTGGCCGCGCCTTCCGGAATACCAAACCGCAGGCCATCTTTGCCCCAGTCGGTGGTGCCTGTCTTGGCATAGACAGGATAGCTGCGCTTTAAGACCTGCATGTAGTTGAAATACGGGCCTTCAACGCAATACTGCATCAGCGTGCTGGCCATGTAGGCGGCTTCCTCACTGATGACCGGCTTGCCTGCGGGATCTGCGACATAATCCTCGCTGCCGTCGCTGAACTCAATCCGGGAAACGGTGTGCGGTTCGACATACCGGCCGCCGTTGACCATAGCGGCATGCGCGCTGGCCATTTCCGTGGCGCTGGCTTCAAAGGAAGAACCGCCGATCGCGTAGCCAGTGTCGAAATGATCGTTATCAACGCGCGAGAAGCCCAGGCTTTGCAGATAGTCGATGACCTTGGAACGCCCGATCGTATCGATGACCTCCTGCAGTGTCTGGATTGCCGGCGTATTCAGCGACTGCCCAACAGCCTGCTGCAGCGTCACGTCGCCGCGGTACTGGCCGTCGAAGTTGTTGATGACTTTCTTGGTGCCGCGGTAAACGATCGGCCGGTCGGTGATGACGTGATCGGTCGCCCAGCCCAGGTGTTCAAAGGCCAGCGCGTAGGACAAGAACGGCTTGACCGCGGAGCCGGGTTGTTTAAACTGGCTGATCGCCCGGTTCAACAGCCGCGCTCCGGAATAATTCCGGCCGCCCCCCAGGCCGCGGATCTCACCGGTCTGGTTGTCCATCGAGACGATTGCGATCTGCATCAGCTCATCCGGATATTCGATATTCTCACCATTTTGAATCGCGTCGATCTGTTCCTGAACCGTCCGGTCCATGTTGGTGTAGACCTTCATCGGCGTCAGCGCCGGATCCTTGCCGGTGATCTGCTTGACTTCTTCGATGACCGCGTCGACATAAGCCTGATACGGCCCGCCGCTTTCGGAAATCGTGTAATCCTCGCCGACTAACAGATCCTCGACGCGGATTGACTTGGCCAGCTCGGCTTCCAGCTCGCTGATGTAGCCGTGATAAACCATCATATCCAGCACGGTGTTGCGCCGGTTGGTGGCGTAATCGAGATTTTCATACGGATTGTAGGCGTTCGGCCGGTTGATGATGCCCGCCAGCAGCGCGCTTTCACTCAGACTTAAATCGTTGGCATTCTTGCCAAAATAATACTGCGCCGCCTTCTGAACGCCGCGGATGTTGCCGCCGAAGTTCAGCTTGTTCAGATACAGCTGGAAGATCTGTTTTTTATCGATCAACGTTTCCAGCTTCAGCGCCGTCCAGATTTCCTGAACCTTGCGGTCGACCGATTTTTCCGCAATCGTCGAGTTTTCCAGATCGTCGACCTGGAAATAGGTGTTTTTCACCAGCTGCATCGTAAACGTCGAGCCACCCTGACCGAAGCTCTTGGACTTCAGATTTTCCAGCGCCGCTTTCGCGAACCGCGGGACGTCGAAGCCGGGATGCTCGAAGAAACGCGAATCCTCGATCGCGACGAAGGCGTCGACCAGCGAAGCCGGCATATCGTCATAAGTGATGTTTTCGCGCAGGTAGGCGCCCAGCTCAGTGATCAGGTTGCCGTCTTTGTCATAGACCTGGGAAGACTCCAGACCTTCGAAGTCGGAAAGACTGATCTCAGGCGCGTCTTTGATCATAACGGAAGCGACATACAGACCGCCGCCTCCGACGATGAGACCGGCGATCAGAAGAAAATAGACGAAAAAGATCGCAATTTTTTTGCCCAGCGGCATCCTGCGCTTTTTCTTTTTGGGTTTATTCTGGGATTCTTGAGGATCCAGGGATTTATTTTGTTCTGACATGCGTTTTGATTCTCCTTACTCTGTGGGGGGGATTTCCATGGAAATCCATTTTGATGAATCATTCTTTATTTTACCACAAACTGCTAGATTGGCAAAAAAGAGCGAAGAAAAAGTGATAAAAAGCGCTGAATTCCACAGGAAATAGGACGAAAACAAGAAAAAATCCGGAATTTGCGGGGGATTTTCCCATTGACATTTCATCGCATGCGAGTAGAATGAAGATAAACCAGCGATGGGGAGATCAAGCATGGACAGGCGCTTAAAGAGAGTTTGGGCAAGGTGGAAGCCAGACAGAGAAGCCGCTGTGTAAATGGACCCCAGAGGGCCAGGCGAAAGGAATTCCAAGTAGCTGAGGACGTGAGCCGACGTTAAAAGGCAGAAAATGTGTTGGCATTTTTGGTGAGTGGAGAAAAGACAAACAGCGTCTTTTTTCAAACAAGGTGGTACCGCAGGAAATTCAGCCTGCCCTTGAAGGAAAGTTTTATGCTTTCCGCGAGGGCGGGCTTTTTATTTTCTCTGTCATGCCTCTCGCTTAAAAGCCAGAACGAACAGGAGGCGATGAGGATGGCGATGAACATCCGGATGTGGACTGAAGGAGAACACAGTCGGCCGTAAGGCTAAAAAGAAACATTCTGTCCGCGGAGCGGCGGACGGGCAAGAACCGGAAATCGGGGTTCAGGATGAAAATCAAAGGAGAAAAGAGAAATGAAGAAATTGAAATCATGGATGATGATCGCGGCGCTGGGGCTGAGCTTGATGCTCTCCGGCTGTTCTGAAAAAGCGGCGGAAGGTCCGCGCATCGGCGTGATCCAGCTGATGGAGCACACCTCGCTGAATATGATTTACGACAGCTTGAAAGAAGAGCTGGAAACGCTTGGTTATCAGGATGGGGAAAACTGCACGATCGTCTTCAAGAACGCGCAGGGGGAACAAAGCAATATCGGCTCGATCGTGTCCTCGTTCCAGTCGGAGAAGCTGGACGTCGTGGTGGCGATCGCGACGCCGACCGCCCAGTCCGCGGCCAAGCTGGCGGAAACGACGCCGGTGATCTTCTCGGCGGTCACCGATCCGATCACTTCCGGGCTGACGTCCAGTCTGGAGCATCCGGATCAGAACATCACCGGCACCAGCGATGAAGTGGCGGTCGCGCAGATTCTGGATCTGGCGCTGCAGCTGCAGCCGGAGCTGAAAACACTGGGAATGATTTACAACGTTGGGGAAGTCAATTCTCAAACCAACATTGCCAAGGCGAAGGAAGCGGCGGAAAAGCTGGGCTTGACGGTGATCGAAGCGCCGGTGGCCAACACCTCGGAAGTCGCTCAGGCCGCGCAGGTATTGAGCGAAAAATGCGACGCGCTGTTCTCGCCGAACGACAACACCGTCGCAACCGCGATGAGCACCGTTACGCAGATCACCCGTTCAGCCGGAATTCCGGTTTATGTCGGGGCGGATTCGATGGTCATGGACGGCGGCACGGCGACGATCGGCATCAACTACGTCGAGCTGGGGAAGGAAACTGCCCGGATGGTCGATCAGGTGCTCAAAGGAACCGACGTCAGCGCGATTCCCGTCAAGGTCTTTAATGAAAACCTGAGCGTGTACGTCAATACCGACGCTTTGGAAGAGCTGCATCTGACGCTGCCGGAAAGCCTGGCGGCAGACGCGCAGCTGGTAACGTTAAAAGATCCGCAGTAAAGAAAGGAGGCGTCGACAATGTCGCTGGATACATTTTTATCTACGCTGCAGCTGGGCCTGATCTATTCCGTGCTGGCGCTGGGGTTGTTTCTCTCGTTCAGGATTCTGGATACGCCGGATTTAACGGTCGACGGCAGCTTTGTGACCGGCATGGCGATCAGTGCGGTGCTGACGCTGGCAGGACATCCGATACTGGGACTGGCCGCGGCGTTTGCGGGCGGCTTAGGCGCAGGCCTGGTCACCGGCCTGCTTCATACACGGTTAAAAATCCAACCGATTCTGGCCGGCATTCTGACAATGACGGCGCTGTATTCCGTCAACCTGAGAATCATGGCGGGCAAACCGAATTTGTCACTCTATAAAAAAGAAACGTTGTTTTCCTTGTTTGAGGGGAGCGTGCCGCAGGCGACGACAGTGCTTCTGCTTCTCATGGTTGCCGGGCTTGTGATCCTGTTGACGGTTTTTCTGAAGACCCAGCTGGGGCTGTCGCTCCGGGCGACGGGGGACAATGAGGAAATGGTCCGGGCGTCGTCGATCAACACCGATTCGATGAAGCTTCTGGGCTTGGCGCTGGCCAACGGCTTTGTCGCTTTATCCGGCGGTCTGTTGGCGCAGCAGCAGCAATTTGCGGACAACAACGGCGGTTTGGGCATGCTGGTGCTGGGACTGGCGTCGATCATCATCGGCGAAACCTTGTTTGGCAAAGGGGGACTGGCGCATCATCTGATTTCCATCTGCGCGGGCACGATCGTCTACCGTTTTGTGCTGACCTTCGCGTTGTCGCTGGGGCTGGCGGCCAGCGATTTGAAATTATTCTCGGCGGCCCTGGTGGTTCTGGCGCTGGCGCTGCCGCAGATGCAGGGACAGCTGAAAAGGAGGAGGAAACGTCATGCTTGAGGTACGCGAAGCTACCGTCGTCTTTAACGGCGGAACAGTGAATGAAAAAACAGCGCTGGATCATGTCAGTCTGACACTGGAAGCGGGCGACTTCGCCACGGTGATCGGCTCCAACGGCGCGGGGAAGAGCACGCTGCTGGGGGCGATTGCCGGCAGTCTGCCGTTAAGCGCGGGTCAGATCGTGCTGGATGGACAGGACATGACGCGGATGAAGGAACACCGCCGCAGCCATGCGATCGGCCGGTTGTTTCAGGATCCCCTGAAGGGCACGGCGCCCACGATGACGATTGAGGAAAACCTGGGTTTGGCGTACAGCCGGGGAAAGCGAAGGTCACTGCAGCTGGGCGTCAGCCGGAAGGACGAGCAGTTCTTTTATGATTTACTGAAATCGCTGAATCTGGGTTTGGAAGACCGGATGAAGACGCCGGCCGGCCATTTGTCGGGTGGTCAGCGGCAGGCACTGACGTTGTTGATGGCGACGGTTGTCACGCCGAAACTGCTGCTTTTGGACGAGCACACGGCAGCGCTGGATCCGCGCACAGCGCAGGCGATCATGGAACTGACGCAGCGGATTATTGAACGGGATCAGATTACAACACTGATGATCACGCATAATATCGAAAATGCGCTGGCGTATGGCAATAAAACAATCGTCATGAACGAAGGGCGGATCCTGCATATTTATAGCGGGGAAGAACGCCGCCAGCTGAGCGTCAAAGACGTCATGGCCTTGTATGAAAGCGAACACGCGGCGCTGTCCGACCGGACGATTCTGGGCCGGTGACGCCCGGGATGGGCAAAGGATACAGCTAGTGAAGTCAATCCTGGTTGATCGTGAAGGAATGTTTTTGCGGAGCAGCAAGTTTCAGGACGAGCGATGACGAATTGAGTAAAATTAACTCAGGAATGAAAGAAAAAGGTTGAAATTCCATCCGGAATGTCTATACTAAAGGTGTAAGGTGTTGCTGAAACGCGGCACCCGTCATGCGCTATCTCTTATGAGTGTGGCGGCGGACAGATGAGCGCTGGGTTTTCTTGGGAGTTGACACAGCGCCTTTCTTTTTGGCCTCTATAATTTTTAAGCGGCATTCAATCACCTTGATCGAACATTCGATCAAGGGCAAACCAACTTTCAAAACTACATTGACAAAAAGTTCCAGGAAATGTTCCATAGAATTGCCCTCCTTGAATGACAGACGACAAAAATCTGTCGGTTTGAATCGAATTGAAAAGGCCAAAAGTCGATTCTGTCCGGACGGGCATCTGCGGTTCAACAAAACCCTACACTATTAATATTGCGGAAAAGTAAAAATAACCCCCTAAGAAAATGATGAAAAATATGTTCACAAAGTAAAAAAGAGCGCTGAAGATACTTTTCGGAAATAAGCTTCAATTCTGTTTGTTTTGATTTGATTTACGAAGTCAAGGATTATCGTTTAAGCAGAACGCAAAGCAATTCAGTTAAATCAAAGTTGCATTTATAACCCGAATGCAGTTTATTTTAATTGAATTTTTTAACCAAATCCTGTGGTAATTTGGCAGGGTGTTTGCTATGATAAGATCAAACAAAGGAGAACAAAAAATGATACTGGACGATTATCAAAAACGGGTAGACCAACTGTTTGAACAAATCAAAACGACACAGCGGGAAAACATCATCACCGCAGGGAAAATGATCGCGGAAACGATCGATGCGGGCGGCAATATTTATCTCAGCGGCATCTGTCATTCCATCGAAATGGATCTGTTCAACCGCGGCGGCGGACCGGCATTTTATAGAACATTTCATTATAAGTTAGACGTGCAGTCGGATGCCCGCGAGCGCGACCGCAGCGATCTGGACACGGATATGGAAGGCTTAGGCGAATATATCTTAAAGGCATCGACGATCCGGCCGGGCGATATTCTGTTTGTCGGTTCGGTTTCCGGACGGACCAAAGGCGTCGTCGACCTGGCTTGGGAAGCCAAAAAAATGGGAATCAAGGTCATTGCAATGAGCTCGATGAGCTACGCGCAGACGGTGGACGCCGTGCATTCATCCGGCAAGAAGCTGTATGAATTTGTTGATCTGACGCTTGACAACTGCGCTCCGGCAGCGGAAGCCATGCTGAAAATCGACGGCATCGAAGCGAACTTCGCGGCGGCCAGCGGCATCGCCAGCTCCTACATTCTCTGGTCGGTAACGGCGGTCGCTTTGGAAGAAATGATGAAAAGCGGCAAGACGCCGTTGTTGTTAAAGAGCGCGAATTTCCCGGGCGGCCCGGAATACAACAATACCGAAGTTTATCCGCATTATAAGGAATTCGGCTGGTAAGCTTGAATTAGGAATCGAAAATTCTATTGCTTATTAAAACTGGAACTGTCTGAAACACGGCAGTTCTTTTTCATTTGATTTTAGCTGTCAAAGACGTCTGGTTTATTCTATAATAAAAGTAGAAAAGGATCGGGGTTCGGCGATCTGATTGATCCGCCGGATAATTTGGAAAAAGGAGGAATGGGAAATGAAGAAAAACAAAGCTCTGCGCATTGCCGCCTGTTTGTATATTCTGATTGTGGCCGGGCTCTCGCTTGCGGATGTTTTCCTGACGTTAAGAATCCGCGAAGTTTTCGGCGGCGCGGCGTTGGTGATGCTGCTGCTGACCTTTTTCTCCAAGGTTCCGCTGAATACGATGGGAGCGTTGCCGATGAAGCGGGCGCAGGATCAGGCTGTCGATCAAGCCCGGAATTCGTGGATTTCCCTGAAAGCCTTCGTTGTGATCACACTGCCGCTGGCATTGGCTTATTGTTCTCTCTTTATTTAAGGACTTCGCGTCCTTTTTATTATTTCTGTTTTTTGCATTCAGTGCTTAATAGGCACGCATACTAGTTCATCATATTCGAGAAAAATGTGGAAAACATAGAAAAAGGGTAGTTCTGAATTCATGCCCTCAACAATCTAATTATACTCCAAAAAAATTTTAAAAAACAGACTGTTTCCTTCTTTTATATCTAGTATTATATAGGTGTAGAAAGAGATGAGGATCAAGCAGAAAGATCCCATGATCTCTAAAGGAGGTTCTCATGAAGAAGGTACTTCTCGAATATTAAGCCGTTCCCTTCTTTGTTACCAGAACAGGGAGAGGGAACTGAATCTAAAATTTCAGAAAACAAAGAATCAAAAATAGAAAGTGAGTCTGGAGAGGACAGACCAATGGGCAGAGAAAAGTAAGTTTTTCATAACTTGAATTTCAGAAAGAAGTGATGAGCTGAATTTTGAAGAGTAAAGAGATGGAAGAATTCAAAGCTGTTTCTATGAAAAAGAATTGTAGATTCTGAAAGTAAACGTGATTTCACTTTAAGATCATGTCCGATGTCCTAGGAAAGAACTTAGAGTTTATAGAAACATAGAAGAAGACAAAGAGAATGGCAATCAGGCTGTTCTCTTTTTTTGCCGAAACCTTTTGGTTTCCGCAGGTGGGAGGGCTATAATGAAGTCAAAAGGGAGGATTTATTTATGTTTGACATTATCCTACGTCAAGGCTTGATTCTGGATGGCACCGCGGCACCGGGAAAGGTAGCGGATCTGGGAATTGTGGGCGATCAGATTACCGCGATCGGCGATTTAAGCGGAGAATCCGCAAAGCAGGAGATTGATGCCCGGGGGAAAGTCGTGACCCCGGGATTTATTGATCCGCATTCACATTCCGATTTGTCCGTTTTGTTCGAGCCGTCAATGACTAATTATCTGATGCAGGGCGTGACGACGGTGGTCGGCGGCAACTGCGGTCATTCTTACGGACCGGTCGGGGATGAGCTGTACCGCAGCGCGATCATTGATCCGAAGGTCGCGTTTCAGGCAGATCCGTCATACTTTACGATGACGGCGCTGCTTTTGCCAAAAGAGAAAGCCGTCAAGGCGTTAAAAGAACAGTACGGAATCGACATGGACTGGCATTCGTTTAAGGAATATCTGGACAAGTGCGATCAACAGCCGTTAGACGGCAATATCGCTTCGCTGGCAGGCTACAGTGCGATCCGCGGAACGGTTATGGGTATGGATTGCTGCCGGGCGGCCACGGAAGAAGAAATCGTGAAGATGGAAGACCTGACGCGGCAGTGTCTGGAAGACGGCGCGTTCGGCTTATCGACAGGCACCGATCCGCAATATGTGCCGGGACCATTCGCCAGCTTTGATGAAACGGTGCGGATGTTAAAAATCGTAAAGGAATACGACGGGATATTCGCTTCGCATACGCGAAATTACGATGCGGAAGGCAAACCGGACCGGATGGGCGGCTATCAGGATATGCTGAAACAGGCGATGGCTGCGGGCGTGCGGGCCAATGTATCGCATGTTCATACACTGGGAATGGGCGTCGATGAACAATCCAACGCTGAAGCGGCGCGGAAGACGCTGGCCTATTTTGAAGAAATGGAAAAACAGGGCTGCGACCTGAGCTATGACGTGATTCCTTCGCCTTACAGCATGGATATGACTGTACCGTATTTCGCGACCTTCCTGCGGCCGTTTGTCTTGATGTGCGGCAGCCGTCAGCATCTTGCCGAGAGCTTCAAGGTTCCGGATTTCCGCAAGATGGTGCATGCGGTGATCGACGCGGGACTGTATCCGCTGCTCGATGAAAAGAATCTGATGATGAGCATGTATCCGATCCTGACCATTTCACGCCATCAAAATCCGGCGCATCTTGGGAAAAATCTGTATGCCTACGCGACGGAGCTGAAAAAAGATCCGCTTGATCTGGTCATGGATCTGTTTGCCGAGGATTGCGACATGGGTGCGGATATGGCGATGCCCAGCGCGGTCGAATCTAATGATATCCTCTGCACTCACCGCATGGCCATGCCATGCTCCGACGGATTCACCGGCGATAAATCAATGAACTTCGGCTTGAATGAGGATATTCAGATGACGCCGAATCCGATGAATTACAGTTTTATCATCCGCTATCTGACGCGCTATCAGAACCAGATCACATTGGAAGAATTGATTCATAACGTCACGATGAAGCCGGCGGTCCGCTTCGGCATCGAGAAACGTGGTTCGCTGCAGGTTGGAAATTACGCGGATATTGTTATCTTTGACCGGGAGGCCCTGCACAGCTATGACCGTGATGCCAACATGTCCCAGTATCCGGAAGGAATTGATTATGTCCTGGTTAACGGCGTTGTGACGATCGATCACAAGCGTCATACCCAGGCCGCGGCGGGAAGAATGCTGCGGAAAAACCAACAATAAAGGGCAGCGATCATCGCGGCCCTCAACAATCTAATTATACTCTAAAATTTTTTGAAAAAACAGACTGTTTCCTTCTTGGATATCTTGTATTATATAGATAAAGAAAGAGATGAGGATCAATATAAAGATCCAACGATCTCACAGGAGGTTCTCATGAAACAGGTGCTGCTCGAATTTTAAGCCGTTTCCTTCTTCGTTACCAGAACGGGGAGAGGAAACTGAAAAGAAAACGATGACTTTGAATCCATAATAGAAAGTGAGTCTGGAGAGGGCATACCAATGGACAAGGATAACGGAGAGTTTATTCAATAATTTAAGTCTTTGGTTTTTATTCCATAGTCAATGAAGAATGAAGCGAGGCTTCCAATCGAAAGACGAAGTTTCGATTGATAAAGCTTGATTCTTAACCGAGGGTGTAAAAATAAGAGAAAGAAGACGAAGAATTCCAAAATGGGGAAACGCTTCGTCTTTTATTACATTCGTGAACAGCACAGTTTTATAGCGGCAGAGTAGTGTGAAAAGAGGAAATTAACGATGAAGAAAATAATAGCTTTTATTGTCATAAGTCTATTGCTTTGCGGCTGTGCCTCTGACAAAAAGTCCAGTCTGGGCGCACAGATCAGCCGCAGCCCGAAGATCCAGTCGATTACGGAAGCGGAATTGGAAAGTCTGGCGGATACTGAAGAAAACTATTTCATATTGTTTTGTGCGGGAAAGGATGTTACCTGTCAGGCGATTGTTGAAGATACCCAAAAGCTGAAACTGAGTCAGCCGGCCGCTTACTATTTCTTTGATCTCCAAGATTCTATCGCTGCCTGTTCCACGCAGGATGCAAAGGCAGCCGAGCAGGCGATTCAGGATTTCCTGGCGTTTCTGGATCGTTATGCGATCACAAAAATCCCAACCGTTCATTTTTACAAAGGCGCGAAGTTCATAAAATCGCATAACATTGAAGAACGTGAGAACTCTGCTGTTTTGACGGAAGCTGAAGAACAAGCTTGGATTGAAGAATTTAGGAACTGGATGAACAGCGTGGAATAACGATCAAAAACAAAGAAAACACAGACTTTTAGAGCCTGCGCTTTTTTTATGTGTTCGGAAGTTTTTACATTGAGTTTACTGATCGTCCTCTGGATCAGAAAGCAGGGTTTTGAGCTCTTTCAGCGGGCGATGAGGTTCAAGATTTTCCCGTTCCTGTTTGCGATGTTGATGACGAAGCTGCTGAACCTGGGCTTCCAGCTCGCGTGAGCTGAGGCGCATCGCACCCTGCCCCATGATGATCAGCTGTTCCATCCCGTCGGAAGTTGCGACGGTAACCTCAAATTCGTCGGCGAGCTGATGTGTGGCTTTTTCGATGTAGGAATCGGCCGTCTGCGAGGTTTTCGTGTAGACGACGTACAGGTTATGCAGCTTCTGAATTGAGCCGGGATTATCCTTGACCTGATACGCGTCGAAGACCAGAATCAAAATTCCGGTGCGGGTTCCCTGGAAGCTGGAAAGCAGCTGGATCAGCTGATCGCGGGCTGCGGACAGATCTTCTTGAGCCAGCGGAACAAGTTCACTCCACGAATGAATCATATTGTAGCCATCGACTAACAGACATTTCGTCTTGGGCTTCTGCCGCTGGATTTCAATATGTTCCGGTATTTCCGTGCGCTTGACCGGCGCGCGTACCGCCACTTTTTCCTTTGGCTTGTGCGTGCGTTCCATGACGCGTTTCAGCTCGGCGTCGTCGACGGTATAGCGGTTATGATGATAGCCGGAATCGATCGTCTCGGTTTTCTGCGGATGCCATTGAGCTTCGATATGCATGTGTTCCTCAACTTCGTCGTAGCGCACAAGAAATCCTGCGCCATGGCTGCAGAAAACGGAATCCGCAGGGAAGTCGAGATCGCCGTCGCAGTCGTAGCCGATCGCTTCGATCAGTGCCTGTTGTTCGGCGCAGGGCTGATAACCTTGAAACGTACAGACCAATCGGCCTAAACCATGTGTGTAAGCAGTCAGCTCTGTCTGATAATTTCGCATTTTGGAAACCGGAGCCGTGCCTTCCAGAACCACGGTGTCGGTCTGATTCTGCGTGATCGACGACTGCGCCTGCATCCGTTCCAGATCGAACAGCGCACGGCTCAGCTGACCGGCGGGCAGCTCCATGCGGAACTGATAGACCGGTTCCAGCAGCTGGCAGGTTGTCCTGCGCAGACCCTGACGCAGCGCCCGGAGCGTGGCCTGACGGAAGTCGCCGCCTTCCGTATGCTTGACATGCGCTTTCCCGGCGATCAGCGTGATTTTGATATCGGTGATCGGTGAACCGGTTAATACGCCGGGAACTTCAATTTCATCCAGACAGTTCAGCACCATTTTCTGCCACGGCAGCGCTAACCAATCGACCGGGCAGTCGGAAGTCACCTGCACCCCGGAGCCGGGCGGCAGCGGTTCAAGCAACAGATGCACCTCGGCGTAATGACGCAGCGGCTCGTAATGACCGACGCCTTCCACCGGTGCGCAGATCGTTTCCTTGTAATTGATTTTTCCCTCGTCGAACTCCACGTCCAGGTGAAAACGGCTGGCGATCAGCTGTTTCAAGATCTCAATCTGAACGCTGCCCATGATCTGGATGCGGATTTCCTGAGTCGGCGCGTGAAATTGCAGATGCAGCTGGGGATCTTCTTCCTCTAACTGCTTGAGCTGACGGTATAACGCGAACGGATCGCAGCCTGCCGGCGGGATCAGGCTGTAACTCAGACAGGCGGAAAGCACCGGCGTTCGAGCGGGCTGCTCAAACCCCAGTCCATCGTGAATCCCCAATTTCATCGGCCCTTTCAGGCAACAAACCTGACCGGCCTGAACTTCGTTGACCATGGTGAACTGCTCGCCGGAGTACAGCCGCAGCTGATCGACTTTTTCGCCGTTGTCCAGTACCTGTTTAGCCTTCAAGAGGCCGCCGGTGATTTTAACGTGCGTTAAGCGCGTGCCCTGGCGGTCGCGGGAAACTTTATAAACCCGGGCCCCAAAGGTCTCCGGATAACGTTTCATTGCGGTGTAGGCGTCCAGTCCGTCTAACAGCGCTTCCACGCCGTCCGCTTTCAGTGCGGAGCCGAAATAACAGGGAAACAGCGAGCGGTCCGCGACGGCGCTCTGGATCTGGGAAGGGGTCAGCGTCCCCTGCTCAAGATAGCTTTCCAGCAGGTCGTCGCGCTGCATCGCGATGTTTTCCATCTGCGTGTCCACCTGCGTAAAGTCGATAATCCGCGGATCAAGCTGGGTTTGCAGCGAAGTCATCAGCGCAGCCGCGTCATCGTAAGCAATATCCATCTTGTTGACGAAGACAAACGCCGGGACATGATAGGTTTCCAGCAGCTTCCAGATCGTATGCGTATGCGCCTGCACGCCGTCGATGCCGCTGATCAGCACGATCGCGTAGTCCAGCACCTGCAGCGTGCGCTCCATTTCCGCGCTGAAGTCGATGTGGCCGGGTGTGTCCAGCAGTGTGAATTCAGTTTGCTTCCACGGGAACATCGCCTGCTTTAAAAAGATCGTAATACCCCGGCTGCGCTCCTGATCGTCATAATCGAGGAAAGTATCCTGATGATCGACGCGGCCGCGCTTCCGGATTTGATTGGATTGATAAAGAAGACTTTCCGACAAGGTTGTCTTGCCGGCGTCGACATGCGCCAGCGCGCCTAAAATAATCTGTTTCATAGAAAAATTGTATGCGACTTTCTTCGTTTGTTCAAGTCTTTTACCAGCGATTCCTGTTGCTTCCGCTGCCAAAGAAAGTTTGGACGCTAAGATCCGCGTTTCCCGGATTTCATTTTTAGCGCCGGGGCGGTCCATGTCTTAGGCAGGCAGATTAAAATCAGCGGATAAAATTCCAGTCTTCCCGCTAACATGACCAGGCACAGCGTCAGCTTGGCAAACGGGGAAAAGGCCGCATAGCTGCCCAGCGGTCCTACGGCATTCAGGCCGGTTCCGGAATTGTTCATGCAGGTAAGCACGGCGCTGCCTGCGGTTTCCAGATCTAAACCGCAGGCGGCTAATAAAATCCAGCCGCAGAGAAAGAACGACAGATAAATGAGGATAAAGGTCAGAGTGCGCTGAATCGTGACTTCCGAAACAGGGCGGTGATCCAACGTTATCGTTTTGACGATCTGCGGCTGGCGGCTGCGGTGTAGCTCTCGTTTCATGGCTTTCCCTGCCAGGATGACCCGCCCGATTTTCAGACCGCCGCCGCTGGATCCGGTGCAGGCGCCGAACATTGTGATCAAGGGCAGAAGCAGCCGGCAAAGCGGCGGCCAGCGGTTGAAATCCGCACTTGCGAAACCGGTCGTGCTGACGGCGCTGGCAGTTTGGAAAAACGCCAGGCCCAAGGCGTTGACTAACGCTTTTCCATCCAGGATCAGACTGCCGGCGATCATCAGCCAGAAAAGCAGGAACAATCCGGCATACCAGCGAAATTCTTCGTTTTTTAAGGCTTGTGCTGTCCGGCCTGTGACAAACAGCCAGACCAGTTTCAGATTAACGCCGAAGATCAACATGAAAACGGCGATGATCGATTCGATGACGGGGGAGTGGAAGGCGGCGACGCCAAGCGTGCGGGTTGAAAAACCACCGGTCCCCGCCGTCGCCAACGCATGGCAGAGACTCTCCCACAGCGGCATCCCGGCGAGCCTTAAGAGAAGGGCTTCGATGAGGATCAGCGCGCCGTAGACGCCGCACAAAACCGCGGCGCTTTGACGAAAGCGGGGAAATAATTTCTCCGCGGCCGGACTGGCTTCGGCTTCCGCCAGATTCATCGTGCTGCCTTGCGAAGCGGGGATCAACATGATCATAAACACAACGAAGCCCACCCCGCCGATTCCTTGCGTTAACGCCCGCCATAACAAAAGCGAACGCGGCAGCGCCTCGACCTCAGGCAAGATCGTCGCCCCGGTCGTCGTATAGCCGGAAATGATTTCAAAGACGGCGTCGATCGGTGCGATCTGCCCGGTCAGAAGCAGCGGCAGCGCCCCGCTGAGCGATAAGATCAGCCAACAAAGTCCGATACTGAGCAGACCCTCGCGGGCGGTGATGACCACTTCGCCCCGGCCCCGCCGAAACAACAGGCCTCCAAGCAGAGCGCAGCCCAGCACCGGAATCAGAAATACGTTGATTTGTTCCCCTGAAATCGCAGCGAAGATCAGCGGGAGGCTCATCGCCGCCGCGGATCCGAGCAGCGATGCGCCGGTGATTTGCCCGGCTAACTTCCAGTTCATGCCCGCCGCGGCGGATTCTCAAGCAGATCCGCCAGCCGCCGCACATGGCCCGCCGGAGCTAACACGATGATGAAGTCGCCCTGACGCAGCTGATCCTGGCCGCCGGGGATGATCATCCGCGCATGCCGCAGAATGGCGGCGATTAAAATGTTTTTCTTTAACGGCAAGCTCTGCAGGGGCGCTGCGATTATCCTTTGGGCATCCGGCCCGATTTCAAATTCAAGCGCTTCGATCTGACCGCCGGCTAACGCATGCAACGTGACGATCGGATTTTCATCCCGGCTGTCCACTGAACGGACATAGCCGAGAATCTGTTCCGTCGCCAGATCCTTGGGCATGACCGTGCGGATGCGCGCTTCCTGCAGGATCGGCAGATAGGAATGCGTGTTCTGCCGGCAGAAGACTAATCCGAGGCCCCGGCTTCTTCCGTACAGCGCGAGCATGGCGTTGATTTCGTCGCTGCCGGTTACGGCCATCACCGCGTCCATCGCGTCAAAGTTTAAGGTTTGTAAAAACGGATGATTGGTAGCGTCACCCTGGCAAACGTCTACTTTTTCAAACCAGGCGCTGATCAGCGCGCAGCGGGCCGGGTCTTTTTCAACCAGCGTGATCTGAATCGGCTGACCCGCCAGCTGCTGGCAAAGGGATAAACCAAGATCGCCGCCGCCCAGAATCAGAAGCTGCCGGATTCCGGCCGTCTGCAGCTTCAGCCGGCTGAAGAAAGCCAGCGCTTCAGAGCGCGAAGCCATCAGCGTTAAATGATCCCGGGCCTGGACGATGAAATCCCCGCGCGGAATTGAAGCTTGCGTATCCCGCAGGCATAAGCTGAACAAGTACCGGCCTGGATAGGTTTTGCGAATGGCGATCAAGCTCTTTCCGATCAATGGCGAATCCGGCTGAACCTCGAATTCCATCAGCTCTACCCGTCCGGCGGAAAAGCTGTCGACGCTGACTGAGGCGGGAAATTCAAGAATCCGGACAAGCTCCCGGGCCGCCAGCTCGTCGGGATTGAGCGATAAGGACAGCTTCAGATCGCGGCTGAGCAGCGACAACGATTTCAGCGCCGTTGATTCCTGAAGCCGGATCAGCGCGATCCGGCAGCCTAAATGGCGGGCCATTAACGCACTGAGCATGTTGGCTTTTTCATCGCGCGTCACGGCGATGAACAGGTAAGCCTGCGCGGCGCCGGCTTCTTGCAAGACGTCAAGATCCATACCGGATCCCTGCAGGCACAGAACATCAAGCTGGCGGCTGACGCGTTGGCAGACTTCGGGATCGGCGTCGATAACGGTGACGTTATGCCCTTCTTTCATCAACGTGCGGGCCAGATGATAGCCGACGTTGCCGCAGCCGGAAATAATGATATTCATAAGCGTTCCTCCTGATTGATCGGAGGACTTCCCGCTTCGGACAAGCTGGCGGGCAGTCCGTGAGGCCGTTCTTTTCTTTATTATAGCATGCGGGCCTGTTCCCTTACCGGACTGTTTCAGAAAGCGGGGAAACGAAAGTGGTAGAAAAGGGGTGAAAATGAAAGAGGGCAGGGACAACTCTTTAAGAAACAGAAAAAAACCCGGGAAATTCCGGGCTTCATAGACAAAGAGATTCAATCGGCGCTATAAGCAGCGGTCCAGAATCTCCAGCACTTCTTCAATCTTCGCTTCGGCGTCTTCCGGTTGGCCATGCATCGCGTCCTTCACGCAGCCGTGAATGTGGGCGCTTAAAATCTCCTGATTGACCTTTGCCAGAATCGCCGAGGCGGCCTGGATCTGGTTGGAGATGTCAATGCAGTAGCGGTCATCCTCGACCATCCGGATTACGCCGTCGATCTGTCCCCGCGCCGTTTTTAACAGCTGCAGGGTGCGGGCGGCATCGGCTTTCATTTACGCGACGGAAACGACTTCATATCCCGCGTCGGTGACGGCCTGGATCAGCGCGCTGTTTTCCACCGGCTGGCTGCAGGTAACGACCGCTTTCTTTTCTTCCAGCGTGACCTCTGCTTTTTCAACACCGGCGACGGCGTTGAGCGCGGCTTCGACGCGGGCCTTGCAATGAGCGCAGGCCATTCCATTTACGATCATAGTTTTTGTCATGTTCTTTTCTCCTTTATTTTTCAATTCAATATGTTGGACGGCAACCTGCGCGGCAGGCGCCGAAGAAGATTCCGGGAGTCCGGCCGGGCGCGGACTGGAGAACAATTTCAGCCGCAGCGCGTTGGAAACGACGCTGACGGAGCTTAAGCTCATCGCCGCCGCGCCGAACATCGGATTCAGCTTCCAGTCTAACAGCGGAATGAACACGCCGGCGGCCAGCGGAATCCCGATGCTGTTGTAGATCAAAGCCCAGAACAGATTCTGCTTGATGTTGCGCAGGACAGCTTTGGACAGCTTGACCGCCGTGACGGCATCCCACAGATCGCTTTTCATCAAAACGATATCGGCGGATTCAATCGCCACGTCCGTTCCTGCGCCAATCGCGATGCCGACGTCCGCCTGGGCCAGTGCCGGGGCGTCGTTGATGCCGTCGCCGATCATGGCGACCTTGCGGCCTTCGGCCTGAACCTGGCTGACGACCCGCTGCTTATCGGACGGCAGGACCTCGGCGATCACGTTGTCGATCCCGGCCTGGGCGGCGATCGCCTGGGCTACCTGCGGGTTGTCGCCGGTCAGCAGGATGACGTCGATCCCCATCCGCTTAAACTCAGCGACCGCGGCGCGACTGGTCGGTTTGATCGTATCAGCGACGGCGATCATTCCCAGAACCACTCCGCTCTGGGCGATGAACAGCGGCGTGCGGCCCTGCGCGGCGGCATTGTGATGCAGCTGTTCAATCTGCTCGTCAGCCAGTCCCATCGCCTGCATCATTCTGAGATTGCCGGCGGCGGTTGGCTGGCCGTCGATCAACGCCCGAACCCCCTGGCCGGCGATGTTCTCGAATTGATCGATGGCTTTAATCCTGGCGTTTTGTTTCTGACCATAGCGCACGATCGCCTCCGCTAACGGATGCTCGGATACCGCTTCCAAGGAAACGGCGGCGTCCAGCAGCGCGGCTTCGCTTTTGCCCAGAACCGTAACCTCGGTGACTTCCGGCTTGCCGGTCGTGACCGTGCCGGTTTTATCCAGAATGACGGTTTGTAAGGAATGCGCCGTTTCCAGCGCTTCGCCGGATTTGATCAGAATACCGTTCTCCGCACCCTTGCCGGTGCCGACCATGATCGCGGTCGGCGTTGCCAGCCCCAGCGCGCACGGACAGGAAATGACCAGGACGGCGATTCCGATCGATACCGCGAAGCTGATCGATTCACCCAGAAGCAGCCAGATGACGGCGGCCGCCAGGGCGATCGTGATCACAACGGGAACGAAGACGCCGCTGACTTGATCGGCCAGCTTGGCGATCGGCGCTTTGGAGGCTGACGCTTCCTCCACCAGCCGGATGATCTGCGAGAGCGTGGTGTCCTCGCCGACCAGCGTCGCTTCCATTTCCACCGCGCCGCTTTTGTTGACGGTGGCGCCGATGATCTTTTCCCCCACGGTGCGTTCGACCGGAATGCTTTCGCCGGTGATCGCCGATTCGTCAAAGGCCGCACTGCCCTGCACGATCACGCCGTCAACCGGCACGCTCTGTCCCGGCTTGACGCGGAGGCGGTCGCCCGGGCGGACGTCCTCGACGGGAATTTCCACGAACTCTTCGCCGCGGCGGACCCAGGCTGTTTTCGGCGCCAGATCCATCAGCTTGGCGATCGCTTCCGAGGTTTTGCCCTTGGAGCGGGTTTCCAGATATTTGCCCAGCGTGATCAAAGTCAGAATCATCGCCGAAGTCTCAAAGTACATGTCCATCGCCCAGCTGTGAACCTTGACCATATCGTGTGCGCCCAGTCCCATGCCGATTTCATACAGCGCGATCACGCCGTAGACAATCGCGGCGGCGGAACCGATGGCGATCAGCGAATCCATGTTTGGCGAGCGGCGGAACAGGTTCTTGAAACCGTTGGTAAAGTAGTGGCCGTTGACGATTACGATCGGCAGACACAACAGAAACTGCGTCAGCGCAAAGTTCATCGTGTTTTCATGACCGAGGAAAAACGCCGGAAGTGGCCAGCCCATCATGTGGCCCATCGACAGATAGAACAGCGGAAGCATGAAGAAGACGGAGACGATGAGGTGGGTCTTCATCGTTTTGATCTGCTTCTCCATCGGATTTTCCGCGGCTGACGCTTTGGAAGCCGCCGCGGGCGCGCCGTGCTCCTCGGCATGATAGCCGGCCTGTTCGACAGCCTGCAGGATCTTATCGCTGGTCAGCTGATTTTCATCGAAGCTGACGGTCATCTTGTTCGCCAACAGATTAACGTCGCATTGTTCAATGCCGTCCAGCTTGCGCACGCCCCGCTCGATCGCGGCGCTGCAGGCGGAGCAGCTCATGCCTGTAACATCATAAGTTTTCTTCATTTCATCACCTCGAATACCCCACCCCTAGGGGGTGTCTGAAAATAGAATAACGCACATCGCTTTTTCTGTCAATCGCGATGCTTTTTTCGGTTTGACCGCTTCGGCTTCTTGTCCTTTATATAGGATAAACCGGCCGGGTCAAATCATACCCGGCCGGACTGGAAAAATGAAAAAGGACGGGTTACCGTCCTTGAAACGGAAGCAGAAGCGCTTCGGGGGCTTTCCGCGGGCGCGGAGCTGGGTGTTCGGCCGGATAGCCCAGTGCGATCGCGGAGACCAGCTGCAGCTGGGGATAGCCGGCATAAGCGCAGATCTGTTTTTCGGTATATTCGGTATCGCGGATCCACAGAGCCCCTAAGCCGAGGTTGACAGCTTCCAAGCAAACATGTTCGATCGCGGCGCCGATGGATAACAAATCACCGGGAGTCCACAGCTCGTCCGGCTCTCGGAAGACAAGCATCAAGACCGGGGCATTTTTCATGATCTGGGCGGTGTGCCGTGAACTGTTGACAAATCCGGGCAGTTCTTCATCGTGACTTTCAAACAGCTGAAGCATAATCTCGGCGACCTGATCTTTCCGGCCGTCTTCTAAAATCATAAACTGCCAGGGTTGACGGTTTTTCGCCGACTGACACAGCCGCGCGGCTTCGATCAGTTTTTCCAGCTTGACCTTTTCCACAGGCTTCGTTTCAAATTCGCGAATGCTTCGCCGCTGAGCGATCACTTCTTCTAATTCCATGAGATAAACCTCCTTTTTGGGTTCTATTCCTGAGCTGATTCAAGATTCCGGACCTTGATCTTATTGTAAGGGATTGCGGGAAAAAAATCACGGAATTGAAAGAAAAACAGGGGCGAAAACACTGAAATAGTAAAAATATTAAAAAAATCAGAAAAGTTAGGGGGTTATTTTCAATTTTGCGCAATATTAATAATAGAGGGACGATGTTCTAGTTCCAAACTGATTCCTGATCGGCGGAACCCCCTTCAAACCTCCAAATACAAATCGTCCCTCACCTCTTATTTAAAAAAATGAAATCCGCTCCGGGTATTATGTTGGAATAACTGCGCTCGATCAGGATGGCAAAATGGGTAAAGTCCCGATCATTCGTTTTATCATTTGGATCAGACCGCCCAAATCAAAACCAACTTATTCAGCTTAAGGGGCGCTGTCCTTGCCGCTCGCTCGGGGGTAAAGAAAAACCGGGATTATTCCCGGCGTTTGACAATATTCAGCTGGTACAATTCAGGATGCATATACAATTCGTCGAAGTCAAAGATCTTCCCGTTTTTCATATAAACCGTGTTCGCGATCTTGATGATCGGCATCTTGGGATCGCAGCGCAGAATTTCCGCAATGTATTCCGGCGGGAAAATCGCCGAGATGTTCTGATAATCGCAGTCGATGTCATAGCCGTTTTTTTCGGCATAATCGTATTTCGAGGATTCCAGGATTTTGATCGACATGTCGGGATGCAGATCGACGGCCATGTAGGTGCGTTCAAACATGATCGGTACGTCGTCGGCCATCCGCGTCCGCTCGATGTAATAGATCCGATCCTCCGGACGAATGCCGAGAATCCGCGCGACGGTCTTGCCGGCGGTAGTGACGGAAAAGGTGTTGACGATCGAAGTCGGAACTTTTCCCATATCCCGCATATCGTCGCTGAAGCTTTTGATCAGCGGGGTGCGCTGGATGACGTTGGGCTTGGCGACAAACGAACCGCTGCCCTGATTGCGGTAAATGTAGCCCTTGGCCGTCAGATTGCCCAGGGCCTGGCGAACGGTCACGCGCGAGACGCCATATTCCTTCGACAGCTCCGCTTCAGTGGGAAGCAGATCGTCCGTAACGTAAACGCCGCTGTTGATCTTATCGATCAGGTCGTTTTCAATTTGTTTATAACGCGGGATCCGCGTTTGCTTTGAGCTTGCCATGAATTTCACCTTCTGGTGGAATCATAGCATATTTGTATTATTATGACAAGAAAGAAAGGGGTTTAAAACAATACAATTTGCGAAAAAGTGACATTTATTGTCAACAAATTACAAAATTTGTATTGATAAATTATGATAATGATAATACAATGATTTCGGAGATAAACCTTGAGGGGTTTATGAGAAATAGGGAGGAAAAACTTTATGTCTTTAATTCAGGCACTACTGATAGGCGTATTCGCTTATCTCGGCCGAAACCAGGTACCGTGGCTGTTTGGCACGACTGGCGGATTCTACTGTGTCGGCAGACCGTTGGTAGCAGGCGCTATCGTCGGTTTGATTCTGGGGGACGTCACCACCGGCGTATTGTGCGGCGTGGCGGTTCAGGCCATGTATCTGGGCCAGATCGTCGCAGGCGGCGCAATGCCGTCTGACGTGAACTACGCGGCGTTCATCGGTATTCCGTTAGCGATGGTTGCGGGCGGCGGCGCGGAAGCGGCGATCGCGTTAGCCATTCCATTAGGCGCGTTAGGCACCGCAATGCACAACTTCACGATGACCGTCAATTCGTACTGGGTTCACCAGGGCGATAAATGTGCGGAACAGGGGAATGTTTCGGGAATCGCCCGCAACAATCTGTGCGGTACAATTCTGCATTTAGTTGAACGCGTCAGCGTCGTAACGATCGCCTGTTACTTCGGCGCTCCGGCTGCGGAAGCGATTCTGCACGCGCTGCCGCCGATCGTCTTACAGTTCCTGCAGGTTGCCGGCAAGATGCTTCCGGCGCTGGGCTTCGCGCTGCTGCTGAAGCAGATCGTTGCTGAAAAGTGGATGATCGTGCTGTTCTTAATGGGCTGGATCATCACCCAGGCGACCGGTATGACAACGACCGCGTTAACCATTATGGCTGTCGGCGTCGCGCTGCTGTTCGTTATGGCCAAATATAACGGCGCCGGCAACGCGGCTGCCGCGGATGAAGGAGGAGATTACGATGAGTAAGAAACTGGACCGCAAGGACGTTAAGAATGCCGCCTGGACGTGGATGTTCTTCCACCACTGCGCGCAGAACTTTGAACGTATGCAGGGTTTAGCCTTCTGTCATACGATGTCGAAACCTCTGGAAAAGTTATACGGCGATGATCCGGAGGAACTGAAAGCGGCGCTGACCCGCCACATGCAGTTCTTCAATACGGAACCGCAGTTGGGCAGCGTTATTCCGGGCATCACGATCGCTCTGGAAGAAGCGCGGGCCAATGGCGGCGAAGTTGACGCGGAACTGATCATGGGCACCAAGAACGCCCTGATGGGACCGTTTGCCGGCATCGGCGATTCCATCTTAATGGGAACCTACAGTCCGATCCTGCTTTCAATCGCGATTGGTCTGTCTGCCGGCGGCTCGCCGATCGGCGCGATCTTCTTTGTGATCGCCTGGCTGGGCACCGTTATTCCGTTAAAATACTTCATGTTCATGAAGGGCTATGATTTAGGCATGGACGCCGTCAAGCTGTTGATGAACAAGGAAATCAAAGACAAGATTACGACTGCGCTGACGATGGTCGGTCTGATCGTCATCGGCGGCGTCGCTTCGACGACCGTGGCTGCGCCGATCAAGTTTGTCTTCACAGCGGGAGAAATGACCGTTTCGATTCAGGAAATCCTGAACAAGATCATGCCGACGCTGGTCCCGATGTTAGTCACCGTAGGCTGCTGGCTGCTGGCGGACAAAAAGGGCTGGAACAGCAATAAGCTGATCCTGGGCATCCTGGGTCTGGCCGCTGTCATGGTTCTGTTAGGCATTATGTAATTCACAACAGTCAGGCGTGGACAGCGCCTGTCTGTTTCATCAGAAAATGAGCCTTCATTCTCTGATGAAACAGAAATGAGCGTAAACGATAACGATAAAGGGAGGAAGAAGACGCATGGATTATAAAATTCTTTGGACGGATATGCACAGCAACATTCACCATGAACAGATGAACGAACTGCCGCAATGGTTTGACCAGGTACAGAAGATGATGGATTTCTGGCCGATTGCCTATTATCCTTATACAATGCGTAAGGATGAAACAGGGCTGGGCGTGGAAGACCGCTATCCGCTGGACGTGATTGAAAAAGACTGGGAAGCGCTGCGTGAGTTTACGGAGAAAGTCAACGCCGCCGGATTCCCGATGTTTATGGGCTACGAGTGGCAGGGCGCCGGCCAGGACGGCGATCACAATGTTTTCTGCAAGGACAACCGGCAGAAGATGGAATATCCGCTGCGCTATGCGGATCTGGTCAAAGCGTATGCGGGCAAGGACGTGATCGGGATTCCGCATCATCTGGCTTATCAGCTGGAAAACCGCGGCAAGAACTGGGCGACGCATAACGAAACCTTCTCACCGTTTGTGGAAATCTATTCTTCCCACGGCAGCAGTGAAAACGACAACGGCCCGATTGAAATGACACGCCATGTCCACATGGGACCGCGGACGGGCGAAACCTGTGTTGAGCGGGGTTGGGAAGACGGCTATAAATTCGGCGTCATCGCCTCGGGCGACAACCATTCCGCTCCTTGTGTTTACGGCTTTGGCTATATGGCCTGCTTAGCTGAGGACAACACGAAGGAAGCGATCTGGGACGCGATGCAGAAGCGTCATACCTACGGCGTATCGAAGGATCGGATCGAGATCCGGATGCAGGTCGACGGCAAGCTGATGGGCGATGTGATCGAACCGAACCCGGAAGCGAAACTGACGCTGGACGTGATCGGCAGCGACGCGATCGACCGGATCGAAGTCATCGAAGACAATCAGGTTGTGGAGATGATTCCGCATACCTCCACCTGGGAGCGCAAGCCGCTGGGCGAGACGATCCGTTTTAAATTTAAAGTAGAATTCGGCTGGGGACCAGACCGCCGGATTTTCCCGGACATTGCTTCGCGTTCATGGAAGGGCGCGCTGGAAGTTCCGAACGGAAAACTCCTCAGCATTGAAAAGTGCTGGAGTAACTTCGGACAGGATCTGCATGATGTGACGGACAACCGCTGCGAATTTGATCTGACAACGTACAAGACGACCGCTACGGGCAAGTGGATGGGACCGTCGGCCGTTACGACGGAAGGCTTTATCTTTGAAGTGGAAACCGATCGGGAAGGCACGGTGCTGCTGAGTGTCGACGGGGTTGAATATCCGCTGGCGGTCAAAGATCTGTTGAAGACCTCGCGGGTTGTAGAGCTGGAAGAGGAAGCGCGTCAGCTGGTGAAAGACCGCTTTAACTTCACAGACTATTACCGGACTGACCCGTGGTGGCATAACGCGTATAAATTCAAAATCGGCCAGGCCGTTGTGGAAAGCGGCTATCATGTCCAGCTGGAAAGAACGCTGGATCTGAGCGACGTCAAGCATCTGCGCTTACGAATCTGGGAAAGAAACGGAGGATGCGCCTGGACAAGCCCGGTCTTTGTTGAAAAGAAAGGGGAATAACCATGAATATTTTATATATCCACACCCATGACAGCGGGCGGATGGTAAGCCCCTACGGCGTGAACGCACCGACGGACAATCTGTTGGCGTTTGCCCGGGATGCCGCCGTGTTCACACAGGCATACTGCGCGGGGCCGACCTGTTCGCCCAGCCGCGCGGCGCTGCTGACAGGGACCTATCCGCATCAAAACGGGATGCTCGGTCTGGCTCAGCGGGGCTTTGGACTGACCGACTACCGCCGCCATCTGGCGCAGTTTCTGGGGCGTCATGGCTATCATACTGTCTTGTGCGGCATCCAGCATGAATCCGGCTGGTATCTGGACGTCGACGCGCCCGGCAAGCTGGGCTACAACGAGGTGCTGACCGCTTCCGCAGATCCGTATAAAAAGGAAGATCTGCATCTGTGGGACGCCGTCAATGCCGATCATGTCTGTCAGTGGCTGGATCAGGCGAAAGCGGACGAACCGTTTTTCCTCAGCTACGGCATGCACAGCACGCACCGGCCTTATCCGGTTGAGATCTGCGAGGCGGTGGACGAGCGCTATGTACGCCCGCCGTTTCCGATCGACGACAATGGGGAAACCCGGCACGATCAGGCGCAGTTTCTGACTTCAGCCTATTACATGGATCAGAATTTCGGCAAGGTCATCTCCAAGCTGAAGGAAACAGGGCTGATGGAGAAGACGATCGTGATGTTCACGACCGATCACGGCGTAGCGCTGCCGTTTAATAAATGCAATCTGACCGACAGCGGGATCGGCGTATCGCTCATCATGCGGGTGCCGGGGGCGAAGGCTAACGGCCAGGTGATCGACGCTTTGGTTTCGCATGTCGACGTAATGCCGACGCTGTGTGATCTGCTTCAGCTGGAAAAGCCAGACTATCTGGAAGGCACCTCGTTTGCGGAAGTCTTCGAGGACATCAGCGCGGAGCCGGTTTCCGAGATCTTTGCCGAGGTGAATTTCCATACCAGTTATGAACCGATCCGCTGCGTGCGCACACGCCGGTATAAATATATCCGCTACTATGACGAAAGCTGGACGAAGCTGAATCTGTCGAATATGGACTCGTCGGCATCCAAGGATTTCTACATGCGCAACGATTTAGCCGCGCAGACAAAAGATACGGAAGCGTTGTACGACTGTTACTACGATCCGGACGAGCGGAAAAATCTGGCACAGGATCCGCGCTATCAGGAAATTCTGGAAGACCTGCGTGAAAAACTCAGAACATTCCAGATCCGGACGCAGGATCCGATCCTTCATGGCGAGCTGGAAATGAAACCGGAGTATAAGGTAAACAAAAAAGAATGTCTCAACGCGTCAAGCAAGGATCCGCAGGATTACGATCCGCGCGGGCGCTGGCAATAAACAAGCGAATGTAAAGCGCTGAGCAACGGAGAATTCCGCTCCTCAGCGCTTTTTGTATAGGAATCCTCCGGCAGCTCTGGAATTTATGATAGAATAAGACCAACGATGCGGGAATGATTAACATTATTTAGAAAGGGAGGATCGGCGGATGGTGAAGCTTTTCTATTTTATTCCGGCTGGGCTGGCCGGCTTGTTCTACGTTTTTTTCGGAGGAGTGTTCGGCGATTTTGGAGCGATCAATCCCCTGGCTTGGGTGTGTACCGCACTGCTCGCGGCTGGCGCTGTCCTGATGGCCAGGAAAATCGCGCCGGGCTGTCTGTTTGGGATTGCGGTCGGTGCTCTGTTGATCGGCATGGGGCTGCGGGAAACCGGGCAGATCGTGAAGGAGTGGCCGGCGGGGATGCTGTTGATCGCCTATTCGTGCGGCTCAGGCTGGCTGTGCTGGAAATCCGCGGCCAAGCGCGAGGCTTGATCATGCGGCTGGAGTTACGCTTAGCATTCACGGAGGATGCGCCGGCCATCTGGGAAATGCAGAAAATTGCTTTTCGCGGGCTGTTGGAACGGTATCAGGATTACGACACCAGTCCCGCCAATCAATCGCTGGACCAGCTGCGGCTTCGCTGTTCGCAAAAAGACCGTTATTATTATTTCATTGACGTGGATGGGAACCCGGTTGGCGTGCTCAGCGTCACCGACAAGCAGGATGGAAGTCGTAAGCGCCTTTCCCCGATGTTCATTCTTCCGCAGTTTCAGGGCCGGGGCTATGCGCAGGAAGCGATGAGGCAGACTGAGAAAATCCATGGTGAGCGGGGCTGGGAGCTGGATACGATTTTACAGGAGGAACGCCTGGTCCATCTCTATGAGAAAATGGGATATCGGAAGACGGGAAAAACGGCGGCCGTGAATCCCCGGATGACATTGGTGTTTTATCAGAAACTTTAGCTTGCTTACACGAATATGAAAAAGAAAAGCCGTCGGATTTCACAATCGAAATCGGGCGGTTTTTCGCAAGATTCATTGAACTCACAGGGAAATCCGATTGTAAACCGGGATTCCCCATCATTCCTTTCGCAAGACCGGATTGCCTGAACGATCCATCAGGCGCCGGTCTGTTTTCCACAGAGCTGGCGACCGGAGTATTTCAGACTGAAATCCTGCGATCAGGATTATTGACCGGGTTTGATTTGAAACGAAACCGTATAGGTTTGATTCTGCTTAATCTGATATTCTTTTAAAGGTTCCGCACCCCAGCTGCCGTTGCCCAATCCGCGCTGGGCGGCGTCCAGATGCAGCAGCGGCTGATCCAACTTTTGCGCGTCCTTCAGATGCGCGGCGGAGGCGAGTGAAAGTTCATCCCAGGTCATGATGTTCATGCCCACGGGTTCGTCAAACGTCAGGGTCAGCGCATTCTTTTCACCGTTGAGCGTCAGGCTGCGGACCTCTGTCCGGTTGCCGCTGTCCTGCGGTTTCAGCAGCTGATCGTTATAGAAATCATGAATCTTTGCCTTCCATTGTCCCAACCGGGAACCGGTATGGCGGTCGATATAATTCTCTTCGGGTCCGCGGCCATTGTAGCGGATCTCGGTTAACGAAGCGTCCAGATTGAGCGTCAGCCCTGCCCGGGCAACGGGACCGACCTTCTCTTTCGACGGTACTTTCATCGTCATCGTCACCGCGACCTGACCGTTGCCTTGAATGGTAATCTCCGTTTCCAGACCGGTGTTGAATTCGTTGATCGTCCCGGAAGCCTTGATCGTCAGCTGTTTTACTTCGCCGTTTTCTTCTTTGCGCTGAATCGAAGGCGATTTGTACTCAACCGCTTTGCCAGCCTGACGGACAGCTTCGGAGAACTGCGGATCGCCGGAGGTTTCGGCACGGTAGAACGACGGCTGTGGACCGCCGGTCAGGAAGGTCTGATCGCCGAGCCGGTAGGCTTCAATTTCCATTTTTGCGGGATTCAGAATCATTTCAAAGTCCTGATTTTGTTCAGTCCGGCCTTGAATCGTCCATTTGTCCTCCTGCTCGGTCACGGTCAGCGAAAGATCCGGGGACACGGCTGCCGCAGGCTTGCCTTCCTGCAGAACAAACTGTTCAAACGCCAGGATATCGCCCTGTTTTCCGCCATAAGCATTGGCCCAGCTTTGATCCTGGCTGTATTTCACGTCGATCTCCAGAATCACTTCCGCGTCGGAATCCGAATCCGGCAGCGCGACGTCGATCGTTTTGGCCGCCCCGGGCGGCAGTGCTTTTTCTGCTTCGCTTAAGGCTACCGTATGGAACAGCGTGCCGTTCTGGTAGAAGTTCAGCTCGACCGCAAAAGCATTCAGATCGGTCGCCAGGAATTCGTTGGTCATCGTTAACCGGCGCTTTTGGGAATCATAGGTGAAGCTGACGTCCTGCTGAACCTTCTTCACTTCCTCCAGCTCGGCGCTCGGGGTGCGGTCGGCATTGACTAAGCCATTGCCGCAGAAATCACCGTCGTTGAGCGGTGTCCCCCAGTCGCTGCCGTAGCCGTAATAGAATTGGCCTGTGGCTGGGTCGCCGGTCAGAATCGTCTGGTCGATGAAATCCCAGATGAAGCCCCCCTGCAGCTGCGGATAGGTTTTAAACAACGCGAAATACTCCGCTAAATTCGCGACGCCGTTGCCCATCGCGTGGATATATTCAGACTGGAAAAACGCGTGCTTGTTTTTCTTAGCGTAATCCTTGAGCTGATCCAGCGTCCAATACTGACTGCTGGTCACATCGACCATCGACGTTTCGCGGGTATCGCCGATCCGGTTGTCGCGCTCGTACACGCGCAGCCGCTTCGGATCCCGCTGAAGGATCCACATCGAAGTGTTGTAGAACGGATAATTTTCATTCATTTCATATTCGTGATACGTCGCTTCGTTGCCCAGCGACCAGAACAGCACGCTGGCGTGGTTTTTATCCCGTTCGACCATGCTGACGGTCCGGTCCAGGATCAATCCGTTGTAGAGCGGATTGTTGCCGGGAACGCCCAGCTCCTTCTCCCCGATATGCGATTCAATGTTGGCCTCGTCCACGACGATCAGCCCCAGCTCATCCGCAACGTCGCAGGTCAGCGGATGATTCGGATAATGCGAGGTGCGGAAGGCGTTGATGTTGTAGGCCTTCATCAGCTTCAGATCGGTGATGATTTCCTGCGCGCCCAAGGCCCGGCCCTTGACCGGATCGGTTTCATGGCGGTTGACGCCTTTGATCATCAAGGGTTTCCCGTTGAGAAACATCTGCTGGACGCCGTCGGCGGTCTGAACTTCGATTTTGCGCAGCCCGATCCGCTGGCAAACGCTTTCCATAACCTCGCCCGCTGCGTTTTTCAGCGTGAGGACAAGCGAGTAAAGATGCGGCTGATCGGGTGTCCACAGCTTCGGCTGATCAATCGTGAAATGAGCGCTCAGCGAAGTTCCCGTTTGATTTTCGGTCGTTTCCAGAACGGGTAATTCCGGACTTTCGAGGTTCAGGGGCTGATCGAACACGGCGCGGCCCTGATCGACCAGCTCCATTTCCAGCGTCCAGCCTGTCTGCGGCTGCTGCGAAAGATTACGCAGATCGACGTCGACCTGAACCTGCGCCTGGGTGTAGTCCTCAGCGAGATCACTCTGCACAAACAGATCGCGGATTTCCACCGCTTCCCGCCCGATCAAGGTTACATCGCGGAAAATTCCGGACAGCCGGATAAAATCCTGATTCTCAAAGTAGCTGCCGTCCGACCAGCGGTAGACCTCGACTGCGATCGTATTGACGCCTTCCTTTAAGTAAGGCGTGATATTGAACTCCGCGGGTGTATAGCTGTCTTCGCTGTAGCCGATCGGCTGACCATTGATATAAACATAAAACGCCGATTCCACACCTTCAAAGCGCAGGAAAACATGCTTATTTTGCAGCCCTTCATCCAGCGTAAACTCACGCTTGTAGTGACCGACGCTGTTGACGGCGGTCGCGGCGACGGGCTGCCCCTGCGCGCCGTATTGAATCGCTTCATAGTTCAGCCACGGATAAATCTGATTGATGTAGATCGGAGGCTCATAGCGAAAGCTGCCGTCTTCCTTCCACTGAGTCTGAATATTGGACGGCACGTCGATCTGATCCCAATCCGCCGTGTCCCAATCTTCCCAATACCACTGCGCGTCATAGCCCGCCAGGTTCTTCAAACGGTCCGTCGGTTTGGCGGCATAGTAAAACGCCCAGCGGCCATTAAGCGACTGAATCCGTGAAGACGAGGCGGCGGTGATTTCATCCAGAGCGCTGGCCTCTGCCAGAAGCGCCTGCTGGGATGAAGGATAAGGCATCAGGGCAGCCCGGGCCGGTTCCCGGTGAAGCTGCCAGACCTCCATCTGATCGTACCATTCCTCGCCCGCAAACGAAGCGTCGGTCGGCAGCGGTTCAATGCTCGGCCGCGGCGTACCCTGCGGTTCGACAAACTGATCCATTTTCGACGAACAGCCGCCTAAGATCAGGCCGCTGATAACCAATCCAAGTATGATTTTTTTCATGAAAACCTCCGAAATTGTTATCATCACTATACCATAATTCACAAAACGAGAAAATGCCGGTTTGCTGGAAGATCATGAAAAGCTGCGCTTCCCGAAAGTCTGCGAATGTCAAAGCAGGAATACCGCAGGCATGGAAAACGAGGCGGATGCAGCGTTAGGAAAGGAACAGGATTTTCAAGGAGGATCCTCGAACAGAGAGGATGAAAGGCTCAAAGTTACCGCAAAAGCGGCGAAGTTGTTGGAAGAAGGCTGTATTTTTCCGCTATTTGAGCTACAATAAGGGACGTCTAGGAGGGTGGCTATGAGAGAAACATTAATACAGCTGCGGCAGGTGATGGAACAGAAGCATGTAGATATCGTGCTGATTCCGTCGTCTGATTTTCACGGCAGCGAATACATCGGCGATTATTTCAAGGCCCGGGCGTGGATGTCGGGTTTTACCGGTTCGGCGGGGACGTTGGTCGTCACGCGTGATCAGGCGGGACTGTGGACTGACGGCCGTTACTTTATTCAGGCGGAGCGGCAGCTGTCCGGTTCGGGGATTACTTTATATAAGATGGGGCAGGAAGGCGTGATCGACTTCCCGCAGTTCATCGAGCAGGAAATGCCGCAGGGCGGCTGTCTGGCCTTCGACGGACGGATGGTCAGCGGGGCGCTGGGCAGCCAGCTGGAAGCAATGCTGGCAAGGAAGCAGGCGCAGATTTTAAGCACGGAGGATCTCGTGGATTTGATCTGGAAGGACCGGCCGGGCTTACCGGAAGCGAAGGCAGTCTTGTTAGAAGAACGTTACAGCGGCCGGGCGACGGCGCAGAAGCTGGATGAACTCCGCGCGGACATGCGAAAGGAAGGCGCTGAGGCGCTGTTGATCTCGACGCTCGATGATCTGGCGTGGCTGTTCAATCTGCGCGGCGACGATGTGCTGTACAATCCGGTTGTTTTGGCGTATGGCTGCGTGACCCTGGAGAAGGCCGTCCTGTATCTGAATCCGCGCAAGCTGTCGGAATCCGACCGGCAGGCGTTGTCCGCTCTGAATATTGAAATCAAGGATTACGATACATTCCTTGGAGACGTCGCGGCGCTTACGGCGCAAACGGTCTGGGCCGATCCGCAGAAGCTCAACTACGCGATCCTCCGCGCGATTCCCCGGCACTGCCGGCGGATTGAGAAAACCAATCCGATCGTCTTAAGAAAGGCGATCAAGAATGAAACGGAGATTGAAAACCTGCGGCGTTCGCATCTCAAGGACGGCGTCGCGGTGACGAAGCTGATGTACTGGCTGAAAACCCGCGTCGGCAAAGAAGCGATGAGCGAATGTTCGATTCAAACTAAGCTGCATGAGCTGCGTGCTGAGCAGGAAGGCTTTATTGAGGAAAGCTTCGGCACGATCTGCGCCTATAAGGCCAACGCGGCGATGATGCATTACAGCGCTGATCCGCAGCACGAGGTGCCGGTTGCGGCGGAGGGTTTGCTTTTGATCGACTCGGGCGGTCAGTATTGGGAAGGCACGACGGATATCACCCGGACGTTTGCGCTGGGGCCGTGTTCGCCGGAAATCAAAAAGGTCTATACAACGGTGCTGCAGGGGATGCTGAACCTGTCGGAAGCGCGGTTTCTGTATGGCTGCAGCGGAATCAATCTGGACATCCTCGCCCGCGGACCCGTGTGGCAGCTGAATCTGGATTATCAGTGCGGCACCGGCCATGGCGTCGGATATCTGTTGAACGTGCATGAAGGCCCGCACGGAATCCGCTGGAAGAAGACGGCGGCGCTGAACGAAATGGAACGGCTGGAAGCGGGAATGGTGGTCACCGATGAACCGGGCGTTTACATCGAAGGAAAATTTGGCATCCGGATTGAAAACGAGCTGATCGTCCGCCGCGGCGAAAAGAACTTCTACGGTCAGTTTATGGAATTTGAAACGACGACCTTGGCGCCGATCGATCTGGACGCGGTTGACCCGCAGGTTCTGACGCCGGCTGCCCGCGAGGCACTGAACCGCTATCATCTGCGTGTTCGCGAGGCTTTAACGCCGTATCTTAATGAGGAGGAAGCGCAATGGCTGAAAACCGCAACCCGGTCGATTTAAGGGAGCAGTCTGTCAGTCCCCGTCCGATCCGAATGGTTTGTCTGGATCTGGATGGAACGTTATTCAATGGAAAAAAGGAAGTCGGCTCGCTGAGCCGCCAGCAGATCCGGCGTTGTCTGGATCAGGGCGTGGAAGTGGCCGTGGTGTCCGGCCGTGCTTATCAGTTCGCCTACAAGACGGCGCAGATGATCGATCCGCGGTTATCGGTGATCGGCTTTGTCGGTGCTTACCGGTCCTTTCATGGCCAGGCTCAGGGGGAACCGATTCCCCGGACGGCGCTCAACGAGGTGCTGACCCTATTGAAACGTGAAGATTGTCCGGCGTTTATGAAACAGCTGAACACGATCTGGTGCAGTCACGACGTCCCGCTATCCGGCGATTATGTGGCTTATACAGCCGATCAGCCGCCGCAGCATCGGATTGTGGTGCATTCCAATCAGGATCTGCCCGCCATTGCGCGGCAGAATCCGGATCCGGTATATAAATTGTTGATCCGGGCGCGGGGCCGGACGGAAGCGATCGCGCGGCAGCTGCGGCCGCTTTCCGGTATCCGGGTCTTCATTTATCCATACGGCGATATCGAAGTGATCAGCGCTAAGGCGGACAAAGGCATCGCGATCCGCAAGGCGGCCGATCAGCTGGGGATCGACCCGGCGCAGATTCTGGGCATCGGCGACAGCGTCAACGACCTGCCGATGTTTGAAGGCTGCGGCCTGCGCGTGGCGATGGGCAATGCCGTCGAACCGGTAAAAGCACGCGCGGATTACATCACGCTGACCAACGACGAGGATGGGGTCGGCGAGGCCCTGCGGCAGCTGGTACAATAAAATAGTGGAGAAAGAATACAGTTGAGCTGGAATAGCCCGCTGTATTTTTAATTAGAATGTTAACAATCAAGCGAGTATAATTATAGAATCAAAGATAAAGATCAGCGCTATATCAATAAAATTACAGCTTATCTTTTTACGTTCACAGGGTACGATGAATCAACAGAAAGGAAAAACAAAAATGAAAGTGGATCGTTTGGAATGTTTTGTGCATGTAGCCGAAACGTTGAATTTCTCTAAGAGCGCTCAGGCGCTGCACTGTTCGCAGCCCTCCATCAGCCGGGTTATTCATCTGCTGGAACAGGAGCTGGGATTTGAATTGTTTGAACGGGATCGAAATCAGGTCGCTTTGACACCGGCCGGAGCTGTTTTCTATCCTCAGGCCCGGCAATTGCTCCATCAATATCAGGCAGCCGTGGAGGAAGCGCGGAAGGCCCATCAGGCGACGCTGACATTGAAAGTCGGCGTGATCGGGTTCGCGGAAGCGCCGCTCATGAGGGCGTTGGAAAAATTGACGCAGGCAATGCCGCAGGTACGGCTGGATATGATTCCAGTCGATTTTACGCGCGGACTAAGCCAGGTTGAAAGCGGTGAAATCGACTGCTGCATGAACTGGCGCAAGGACGTCGATTCCCCATCGCTGGTTTATCGCGAGCTGTTTTGCGGAGAATTGAAGGCTTATCTTAATCTCCGTCATCCGTTGGCTTCGCAATCCAGCGTAACGTATGACGAACTGGCCGCCTGGCCGCAGATCGTGTTTGCGCGCGGGCGGCAGAGCTGGCGGTACAGCGCTTATCTGGAAAAATTCAGTCCCTCGCTGCGGGCTTCCATTGTCTTGACACCGGTTAAGGATGTACCTGCTTCCCGGCGGCTGCTGGAACTGAATCAGGGTGTCATTCTGGCGCCGGAGGGCGGTATCCTGGCAGACAGTCCGCTGATCAAAGCGGTGCCGATCCGCTCGCAGACACCGGAAACCGTGCATCTGGGATTAGTGTACCGCAAAGACGCGACGAATCCGGTATTGAGACAGCTGCTTCGTTATTTGAAATCAGCATAAGCCTATTCGATACTCCTATCAGAAAAGTCATGACTTTCTTTTATAATGTGAATGTGTGAATTTACACAAACAGGAGGAAAGAAAGATGAAGAAAAACGGGATTTCAAGACGGGAATTCCTGAAGGGCAGCGCGGCGGGCGCCGTATCGCTGGCAGCACTGGGTTTGTTGAGCGCGTGTGGAGAAACGGCGGAGAAACAGCCGGCAGCGACGCCGACGGCCAAGCCGGAATCCACATCGGAAAACTGGCTGGGCCAGCAGCCGCAGATACAGGACGGCGACATTAAAGAAACGTGGCAGACCGAAGTGCTGATCGTCGGCGCGGGCAACGGCGGCATGATGGCGGCGGTCAAAGCGGCGGATCTGGGACTGGACTTCCGGGTTGTCGAACAGAACAGCTTTGTCTGCGATACCCGCAACTGGTATGCGGCGGCGGATTCCGCAGATGCGTTAGCCGTGGGCAAACCAATTGACCGGCAGCGTGCGATGACGGAGCTGTCGCGGTATGCTTCCGGAAAACTGGATCAGAGCGTCGTTCGGGTCTGGCTGGATGAATCTGCGGCCATGCACGATTATGTCAAGGCCATCATGGATTCCTATGGCTATGACTGCTACTTTGAAGCCGATACCGGCGAAGCGGAGGAAGGCACCGATTATTACCACGCACCGACCCAGCATAATTACAATCCACGCCCAGACAGTGAGTGGGCGGATACACCGCGGAACAAGTTGTTTGTGGATTACATTGAGAAAAAGGGCTATCATGTTGATTTTGAACATGCATTGATTGAATTGATCAAGGAAAACGGCGCGGTGACCGGGGCGATCGTTCAAAACGGAAGCGGCGAATACATTAAAATCACCGCAAGCAAAGGCGTAATCCTGGCGACAGGCGGGTATGAAGGCAATCCGGATATGATGGAGGCCTTGTCTCCGCTGGCGGTATCCTGCACAACCGCAAGCAGCTATTTCGCGATGAATCACGGCGATGGAATCAAAGCGGGATTGTGGGCCGGTGCGGATATGGACAAGGAATCCGCTCCGATGTTATTTGACCGCGGCGCAGTAGCGCCGGGCGTGAACGCCGGATATGTTGAAGCCTCCAACGGATCCAAGCAGTTCCCGGGCACGATCTATCAATGGAATCCGGGCACGCAGCCGTTTATGAAAGTCAATCGCGACGGCGTCCGTTTTGCCAACGAAGGCTGCCCGTATAACGATATCGTTTTCGCAGCGGCGAACCAGAAAGGCGGCGTATACTGCCAGGTCTATGATGGAGATTTCCAGGCAGACTGGCAGAAGTTCCATACACTGGGTTGTTCCTCGCTGACTCGCGTGATGCCGGAGCGGATGGCGGAACAGATGGAGAAGTATGTCGAGGAAGGCATTATCATGAAAGCGGATACGCTGGACGAGCTGGCGGACAAGCTGGGCTTTGAAGGCGAGGCCAAGGTTCAGTTCTTAGCTCAGTGTGATCGCTACAACGCAATCTATGATCAGGGAGAAGACGATGAATTCTTTAAGTCGAGTCATTATCTTTCACAGCTGCGCAAGGCGCCATTCTACGGCGTATGGCTGGGCGCCAGTCTGTTGTGCACCGGCGACGGCCTGAAGATCAACAATAAGATGCAGGTTCTGGATAAAGAAAAGAACGTCATTCCGGGACTGTATGCAATCGGCAACGTTTCCGGCAGCTTCTTTGCGAACAACTATCCGGAACTGTTCCCGGGCCTGGCTTGCGGACGGACACTGACCTTTGCCTTGAAAGCGGTCAATGTGATCGCGGGTGAGGATCAGATTTAAAGCTGATCGGATTTGAGAGTAAAGCAGGGTTTCTCATTCAGAAATCGTGCTTTTTTTATTTATTTTTGAAAATCATGAAATGTTGGAATCTCCATGATTCCGGACTTTATAAGCGCGGAGGGATCAGAAATCAGGCTCAGGTCAGTCTATATAAAATAAACCATTTCACTAAAATAACGTTTAATTTAATAAACAAAAATCGGTATAATAAAGCTAGAGGAAAAGAACATGGAACAATGGGTGAAAACAAAAGTGTGGAGAATGAAAAGCACGGCGCTTTTTGTATCGGATATCTATCTTACGCTTCTCTTCGTTTTAAAAGGAACGATGACCGCTAAGATCGGAACTGAAATGGAAATAGTTCAGGAAGGGCAGTTGCTGATTATCAATCGGCATAAGTTGTGCAACTGTTTTAGTACGGAGGGCAGCATTGTTCAGGTGATCGAGATTGATGTAGAAAAGGCTTCCCGGGTTTATCCGGAAATGAACGATATGATCTTTCAGGCAGCGTCCCTTCGTAAAGAAGACCACAGCGATGCTTTTACATCAGACCGGGATCGAATTTTTCTATCGGACTGCCTGAATTTAATTGTGGAAGAAAACCCGGAAAGTCCGCTGAGCGTTCAGGGCGACTTCATTCTTTCTCTTTTGTGTCTGGAATATACGATTTTCAATAACCGCCAGGGGCAATATCAATTCATGTCGCAGGAGAAAAAAGAACGGCTGCTTCAGATTTTGAATTATATCCAGGAACATCTTCAGGATCGCTTAACGCTGCATCAGACCGCAAAGCAGGCTAAAATCACACCGCAGCATCTCAGCACTCTGTTTAAGGAAATATTTCTTCAGTCATTCACTGATGTGATTATGAAAATGCGCTTGGAACGGGCGGAAACGTTATTGTTTAAAAGCAATCTGAGCATTACGGAAATTATCATGGAATGCGGATTCAGCGACAGAAAGTATTTTTATCGCTGCTTTCACGAGGCTTTTGGCTGTACGCCGTTAGTTTGGCGCAAGCGCTGGAAACCCGCGAAACGATATGCGGAAGAATTGAGCCGGGAGGCGGTTGAAGTCTTACTTCCTGAATTTCGTAAGAAGTTTGGTTTGTTCGAGAAACCGATGGATTCCATGATATACCGCAAGGTTAAGCAATTGAAGAAAATGCGGCAGAAAGGACTGGATCTGAGAAAGCTTATCGTTACGGTGGATTTGTCTGAAACTTTATTGTCTGAGCAAGACACAATCCAGCCGTTGATGTTGTTTGGCTATGATCAGTTACTGCGCTTTGTGGTTCTTTATGAATTAGAACTGCGGATTCGGCTGCCGCTTTCGTTTCTTAAAGAAACGGAGCAGGCTAAACAATGTCATGCGGTCACCATCGAATCGTTTGTCACACAGTCACTTCTGCGGTTTGGCCACACTCCGTTGACACGATGGCGGGCAGAACTTTTAGTTCGGAATGAAGCGGAAATTCAGGAAGCGGAAAAAATCCGGGAACATTTGCTAGGGCAGGGAATCACGGATGTTTCTGTGCTGTTTTAGTAAACGTGGGGGAATTGTAAGAATAACGTTGCAAAACCATTCTTACAGTTCTCCGTTTTTTTGTGGCGAAATAATGAATAGAATACTGGTTATGTGGGAGGGAGAGAATGAATAGAAGAAGCCAAGGTTGCAACACCTGAATGTAAGCGCTTAAATTAACGTGGGCGATGAGAACACTTAAGGATGTAAACGCCAGTATCAGAACAAGTTGAAAGCAGGAAGGGAATAGAAAAACAGATGAAAAAATTGATCAGTTTACTGACCGCCGCAGTCATGATATTTACGGTGATGATTCCATCTTCATCAGGGGTGATTCATGCGGAGTCATTGAATTCGCCGACAAGGCAGAACGAAACTCAGGTTCAGAATGTTGATGAAGAACAGCCGCAGGAAAAAACGGAAGAGACTGAAACTCCGGGATCCGCAGAACCGGATGAAAAGTTGGAAGAATCCTCCCCGACTGAACCGTCGGAAGGCATGGAAACGCCGCTGCCGCCAGAAGCAGGAGAAAGCACGCCGACTCCGCTTCCTACGGAACCCGTCCCCGAGAATAAAATACCAGTGCAGCCAAAGGCGGCAATAACAGAGAAACAGGTCAACAACGAACCAGCGCCGCAGGCTGACGCTGACTTCTTTGATGATTTTGGAGATACCGCAGGCAGTGAAATTAATCGCAATTATTGGGGATACCTGGCAGGGGACAAGGCAATTGTTCAACGCGATCCGGAAGCGACCGACGCTCAGAATGGCAAAGGCTACAGCTTTTATACGGATGGAACCAATAAGCTGTTCATCGAACATAAGTTTGAAAATAACATTCGCGGAAAAATAACTGTCGATTTTTATGATGATGGTACGGATCAGACAGGCCGGATGGCGCAGGTGAATCTGACGGGGATCGCCAATAAGAATAATGCGGATAAACCGTTTATTATCGGGCTAGGGATCAACCAGAATCAAGCGACTCAAGGCTGGAGCAATTCGAATTATTGTGCCAGAATTGCGGATGACGGCCGATTTATTGATACGCAGATTGCCAGAACGGAAGGCTGGCATACGTTTACCATGGAAGTATCCGAGCAGGGGACTGAGCTGTCGATTGACGGGACAGCCGTGGACACCAGCGGGATTCCGGGGAAGGACTTAGTCACTTCGTTTAACGCAATTCAATTAGGCGATAAGTGGGCTAAAGGCGGCGAAACCTATTTTGACAATATCCGTCTTGAAAATATGACCATCGTAGATGTGGATGAGGAAGAAGCTGCAAAGCACGACGCTTCAGCAAGGACGATTAAAGTCGGCGGCATCAGCATTCCTGAATTCGACGCTGAAACACTCGAATACCTTTGGGAATATCCGGCAGGGAGCGCTTTGCCAGAAGTGGCCGCGGAAGCGAACAATGAAAAAGCCAAAGTTGAAATTGAACAGGCTACGGAAGCGACGCACAACGCAACAATTACGATTACAGCGATCGACGGATCGACGGTCAGAACCTATACGATCACGTTTAAAGAAGCAGCCCAGGAAATTGAAAAAGAGTGGTCCGCGACTTTTGACGAAGACGATCCGAAAACGAAATGGGAATTGCTGGACAGCCGCGGACAATATTTTGAAGTAACCGATGAACAGGCGCATGATGGGAAGCATAGCTTCGTGACCCGCGGGGAAGCTGCGAAAAAGTCCTGGATCTTCAAGAAGTTTGATTCAGCGGTGAATGGCAAAGTCAGCGTCTGGTTTTATGATACGATGGGCGATAAGGGAAAGGAATCTTTCCAGCAGGTTAACATCTGGGCACCGTTTAGCAAGGTGTCAGAACAGCCCGCAATTACCGGACTTGGAACGGATGGAAAGACAAATTATGCGATTCGGTTAGGGACCTCTTCCGGTTATACGCAATCAACAGTGAAGCGGACTCAAGGCTGGCACGAATTTGTCTTTGACTTAACCTCCGGCAGCGATGCGAAATTTTATATTGACGGCACCTTGGTTCACACTACCGATGCCATTACCTCCATCGGCGCTTTGCAGATGGGCGATATCTGGTCAACAAGCGGAGCGACTGCTTATTATGACGACGTTAAAATCACAGAGATCAGTTTAGGTGTTTCTGGAATAAGACTGGATCAGGAAGAAGCGGATATTGTCTGCGGCGAAACCCTGCAGTTAAATGCTACGGTACTCCCGATCGGCACAACGTCGGAAATCCTCTGGACTTCAAGCAATGAAAAAATTGCGACGGTGGATGAAAACGGTCTGGTCACGGCCAAGGAAATCCTGGGGGAAGCCACGATTACCGCGACAACGAAAAAAGGAAATTACACGGCTTCCTGCGTAATTCATACGACGATGTCGGCGGAACAGGACGCGACCCTGGCCTCGATCTTGATTGATGGAAAAGAACTGAGTTCTTTTAAGCCGGAACAGCTGGATTATACGGTAACGGTTGTCGACACTCAGGTTCCGACAGTCACGGCGGTTGCCCATCAAAAAGAAGCGGTGGTCACCATTACTGAAACCTCAGAGATCCCGGGAACAACGACCATTGAGGTTACGGCAAAAGATAAGGTAAACAAGCAGATGTATACCGTTCATTTTGAAATGTTGAAAGAAGCCTTCTTTGATGATTTTTCGTATACCGATCCGGAAGATCTTGAAAAAAGAGGAAATTGGGACGTACAGGAAGGCACTGGAAGAAGACCGGGTAATAGAACGTGGGGATGGAGCGCGGATAACGTTGTACTCATGAAGGATACGGAAGATCCTGAAAATACGATTGTCCGTTTAAAAGCCAAGACCGACGGCACCGGCGGAGAAAATACGACACAGTCGCAGATCCGGTATTATGAAGAGAAATTCGGCGCCGGCACCTATGTCGCGAGAGTGTGGCTATATGATAATGTCATGGAATCCGAAGATCCGGTAGGTACCGGAGCTTGGAACGCAAAAGATCAGGCCTTGTCGACCTTCTTTACGATCAATCGGATTGAAGGCCCGAAATGGAAACCTTATCATGAAAGCGATTTTGAATATCTGTTTAACGGCGGATGGGGAATGGGACCGAAGACGATGTGGTTTACGTCCTGGAATTCTTATTCCTTGGAAACGTCTTCAGAAGCCCAGCGGGATCAATCGTCCTCAACCGGTCCTTCGGCAGTCGGAAGTTTAGATGGCCGGTGGTCAATTCTAACGATCAAGCTGGATGAAGATGGCAGGACGACCTATTATATTGATGGTCAGCAAAAAGCGTCGCATGCGAATAAAGATGAAATTGCCGGTCCTCAGTCCATTGCGTTTAATTTATGGTTTATCGGCGGCGGCCAGGATTCAAAATACAACGGTCATTCACGGACCTATTGGGAAGATGTCGACTGGGTTTATTACACGCCGGACACCAACACGACGACGGCAGAGGTTGAAGAAATTGTAACGGGAATGAAGAACGCGGATATCCACGTATTTGATGATATTGCTTCCCCGGATATTACACTGAATTCGATCACAGTTGATGGTCAAGCGTTGGAAGGGTTCAATAACGAGAACACAGAATATTTGATTGAATTGCCGGAAGGAACAAAGAAGGCGCCGAAAGTTGAGGCAAAAGCGAATAATCAGTTCTCGATCGTGACCGTTACTTCGCCGGAAACACTTCCTGGCGCAACGACGGTTTACGTAACGTCCAGTGATTTATCCGTTACAAAGACCTATCATCTGAATTTCTCTGTAAAAGGCAATTCTGAGCTTGCTGCTCCGCTGTCTAACTTTGCATCAGGCAGCATGGTGAAATATAGAGATGTTCAGTTATTCCATCCTCAGAACGCCGATATTTATTATACGATGGACGGATCAACGCCGACGACCGCTTCCAGAAAATATGGCGGAGAAACGATCCGCATTGAGAAAAGTACCAATATCAAAGCGATTGCGGCGGCTGATGGAAAAACAAGTCCGGTTGCGGATTTCCTCTATACGGTCATCCCGCTCACACCTCAGGTCGTAGCGCATCCAGACGCTGCGATCAACGGCAGTTCAATTATGAAAAATGGAAAATTGGATACGACTAAACTGACGTATGACGATCCGGTAACTCTGGAATTATCCATGCCGGAATCGAAACAGAGATTTTATGAAGTTCCGGGCAGAACGGATAATTATCAATTCTATTACACAACGGATGGTTCTCTGCCTACTGTCGATCAATATCATCCAAACCCAAGTACCCGGTTATATGAAGGACCGATTGAAATTAACAAGACGACAACCGTGAATTTCATCGCGGTACTTCCAGGAGTTTGTGAAAGCTATGAAAGTACGCAGACTTTGCGCAGTCAGTACAGCCAGGTAAAAATTACCATTAACAATCCAGTGGAAGATGGTTTCAAGATTACGATTGCCGATACTCCGGGCGGTTCTGTTCAGGCGAATACGAAGATAGCCCAGAAAGGTGATGTGATTACGCTTACGGTAAAACCTGACGAAGGCTTTCAGCTGAAGGAAGGCAGTCTGAAATTCAATGGTCAAGTTATCACTGGAAACAGTTTCGTTATGCCAGACGAGAATGTAACGATTACCGCGGAATTTGAAAAAGCAATGACCGCGGACGGCAAACTGAATCTGAATATTTACAGAACACCGGACAATACAGTCAGATTGTCGTGGACAGCGCAGGAAAATGCAGCTGGATATAACGTATATGACTTGCCATATGGCGGAGCAATGAGTAAGAAAAACACAGAACTGCTCAAGGAAACTCAATATGTACTGACAGAGCTGGATTTAAACAAAGTTCATACCTTAACGGTAAAGGCTGTAGATAAGGATGGAAATGAATTTGGTACTGCTAATGTTCGAAATGTGGGAATTACAGAAAATATTGATGTGAAAAACGAGGGTGTCAATAGCCTGGAAAGTAAGAAAGATTCGTTAAAATTGCCAGTCGGTGATTTGGCGGAAAGTCTTGAATATCTGGGGCCGACTATTCAGGATGAACAGTATCATTACTGGTGTTACACATCCATTCGTGATGAAGAAGGACTTTATCATGTATTTATGTCCAGAGTTCCACGTGATATCCAATTTGCTCCTGGGTGGAAAACAAACAGTGAAATTGTACATTTTGTAGGCGAAGGCCCTGAAGGGCCGTTCACCGAAGTTGGTACACCGTTTTCTCCAACAACGCTGCCAGACGGACAAATGTCCGCGCATAATCCAAGAATCAAGTATATCGATGGTCATTATGTGCTTCTGTATATCGTAAGATATGATTACAAAGATAACACTAATCAGGGAACTCAGAAAACCTGTATGGCGATTATCGATGATTTGCCAACTGGGGCAGGAACAGATACGATTGATCAGTGGAACCTGGTTAATGGAAATGGTGTAGTTTTAGAATATGGCATTAAAGCGGTGAATCCGGATATGTTAAAGGTAGAAGGAAAGACGGATGCTGAAGATGAGTATATCTTGTTATTTAAGGGGAACGCGGATGCAAATATTGAAAAACAACCTTATTATTTGTACTATGCAACATCGAACAAGCTGGAAGGTCCTTATACCGTACAGGGAAAGTATACGGATGCTGCGACAACCATTGAAGATCCAAGCGTATTTGAATGGAAAGATAAATACTTTATGCTGACCTATGATTTAGGCAATGGGATTTCCGGCGCCGGGCAATCCGTTGGCATGATGATCCCTTCCCGTGATCCGCATTTCTTCTCTTTTAAGGATGCGCAGATTACTTCCGGAATGTTAAATGATTATGTTAAGTTACCTTCCGGTTATACTGGCTCTTATTCAGGAACGGTAAGAATCGAACGTCCATATCTTGTTTTTGAGAATGGAGAACCGACATATTTTACGGGAACAAATTCAGTCGATTTAAATGGCAATAATGTAGCGCAATCCTATACATTTAAAATTAATGATTTGCCTGAGCATCAAGTTTCTGTTGACGATAAAATGAAAAACGGCACGATTCATCTCGAAAACGATATAACCCAGGCTGAACAATTTGACGATGTTTATTTTGAGGTGAGACCCGAAACTGGATTTGTTTTGGTTGAGGATTCCATCAAGATTTATGGTACCGATGCATTAGGACGCCCATGTTCTCCAGAAGTAGAACGGGTGAATGGAAAATTATGTTTCATTATGCCAGCCGGTGACGTCACGATCACAGCTGAATTTAAGAGTGGTGAACCGGTGACGATCGACAGTGTCAAGATTACACCTGAGAAAATAAGCTTATATCCGGGGGCAACACAGCAATTTATAGCGGAAGTGAAGGGCAGTGACAATGCAGAAGGCAGCGTAACCTGGAAACTTGAGAATGCTTCTTCACAATCTACAACAATTTCAAAAGATGGTTTTTTGACGATAGCGAAGGATGAAAAAGCGAAGGATTTGGTGATCAGAGCGAGTTCTAAAGAGGACAGTTCAAAGTTTGCAGCAGCCAATATCGCGATTGCCGAAAATCTGGCGCTGGATTTGACAGAAGATCATTATTTGGCCAGCAGCTATCATAGAAATAATCCGGGTACTGTAATTTGTTATCCGAAAAACGTATTTGATGGAAATTACGGCACAGGATTAAATGATATCTGGACGCCAAAAGCGGACGATCAAAATCCTTGGATCGGAGTCAAATTTGATGAGGAAGTAACATTGAACACCTTGATTATCACAGAACGATACAATGCGGGTGCCTTCTTAAAAGAACTGACTGTTGAAGTTTCTGACGATGGAGTAACCTGGAAGTCTGTCCAGAAGTTTAATATTGATAATTCATCCGCAGGTACGCAGAGCAAAACCATGGAAATTAAACTCGATGTTCCGGCAACCGGCAAATACATGAGAATTGCTAATCTTGCGAGCGATGATCCGACAAGTGGAAATCCTACCTTTAGCCATGTGATGGAAATCGAGATTTATAATCTGTTAACGGAAGAAATCGATGAAGATCATGCGATTGTTCTTGATCATACTGAAAACGGTACAATTTCGGTAGATAAGACGATTGCCAAAGCTGGCGAAATAGTGACTTTGACAGTTATTCCTAATACTGGATATCAGTTGAAAACAGATAGTTTGAAAATGAATGGACAGGTAATTCAGGGTTTAACTTTTGAAATGCCAAATGAAGATGTAACGATTACCGCGGAATTTACCAAAATTCCGGAACCGACAACACCGCCGGAATCCTCTGACAATACCCCTTCGTATGACGATGGCGGACCGTTTATAAAGGATGTCTGCGGCAATGTATTTGATCGTTGGGGCAACAAGATTTACAGTGCGCCGGCGTGCGTTGTGTCTGGCGGTTATCAGGTACCGAATACAGGTGTAAGATAATCTGACAGATACAAGATTGAAATTGGGAATCAGGGTCTGCAGCAATGCAGACCTGGTTTTTCAGAAGGGAGATGGAAATCATGACTCATGATCAAGACAAGCATAATCGGTTTAAAATTATAGCCGGCGGCATCATCGCCGTTCTGGTTGTTGCGGCTGTCTGCTTCTTTATTCAACCGCAGTCTCAGGCTTCAACAAATCCGGCAGAAACTCCATCGGTGATCGACGAAACACCGACATCAGATCAGGTGGACTATGCAGCTCAGAAAGCGTTGAATCAGGATTACCTGGGACATCTGTACTTTGAGAGCGGACTGGTCGATGAACTGACCGTACAGGGAACGGATAATGAATATTATCTGAATTATACAGTAAATAAAGAATACGATAGTCATGGAGCGGTATATCTGGATTATCGAAATACGCTGGATGATCAGAACCTCATCTTTTACGGCCATTATGTCTACGCGGATGAAAGCTTGGTCTTTTCCCCGCTGCATCAGCTGAAAGAAGAAAGTAATTATGAGAACAATAAAAAGATCAGGCTGCAATTAGAAAATGAGTGCCGGGAATATGAGATTGCTTATGTTTATTATTATGAAATGGGCAATGAAAATCTTGAATATTTCCATCCGAATTATGAACCAGAGCAGTTTGAAAATTATATTGCGAATGTAAAAGAGAAACAGTTTTATAACACGGGCCTTGATCTCGCTGAGGGTGAACGCATGCTTACTTTGCAAACCTGTGTCAGAGACCGGGATGATCTGCGTTTGATTGTCGTGGCCAAGGAAACCAATGTAGTGAAAGTAGAATCCAAAACTAATTCGCAGGGCTAAGTTCTGAAATGATGAAAAAACAAGGTGGAAAGTTTAATTCAGGACCAGGAACATTGAATCCTGACTGACAGAATGAGAAGATCAACGTCTCATTTCAGGTTCGGCTTGGTTAAGCGTTTTGAAGATTCCTTCAGCGAATGGCGTTATTGTGGGAAAGATCAGAGGGATGGGAAGAGCTGGGCGATCAGCTCTCTTTTCCGTTTGCTTTGCGAAGCCATTTCCATCGAAAAATGGAATCCTGCAGGATAATGAATCAAAGGAGTAGAAAAATCTGTCGAAATCTGGTTAAATGAAATCAGAAAAATGAGGTGCTTTATGAAACTGATATCATGGAATGTTAACGGATTACGAGCCTGCATTCAAAAAGGCTTTATGGATTTTTTTAACGAACAGGACGCGGATATTTTCGCGCTGCAGGAAACCAAGCTGCAGCCCCATCAGATCGAATTAGAACTGCCGGGTTATCATCAATACTGGCACAGCGCGGAAAGAAAAGGGTATTCGGGCACCGCAGTGTTCACAAAACAAAAGCCGCTGTCCGTGCGCTATGATTTTGACGAAGCGGAAGGGGAGCATCCGAAGGAAGGCCGCGTGATCACGCTGGAATTTGAGCAATTCTATTTTGTTACCGCCTATGTGCCGAACTCCAAGGAAGAACTGGCCCGACTGGATTACCGGATGCAGTGGGAAGACGCGATGGCGCGGCATCTGACAAAGCTGAACGAAACCAAGCCGGTCGTTTACACAGGCGATTTGAATGTGGCCGTGGAGGAGATCGATCTGAAGAATCCGAAGACGAATCATTTTAACCCGGGCTTCTCCGATCAAGAGCGCCAGAAGATGCGTGATTTGCTGGGCCTGGGGTTTGCGGATACGTTCAGAACCTTGTATCCGGAAAAGGTTGAATACTCCTGGTGGTCCTATCGTTTCAATTCCCGCGCGAAAAACGTCGGGTGGCGGATTGACTATTTCATCGTTTCCCAGCGGTTGATGAACCAGGTGAAGGACAGTGTTATCTATGGGGATATCCTGGGTTCGGATCACTGCCCGGTGGGAGTTGAAATCGAGTTTTGATGGGCTTAATTCATAGGATAAAGACGGATCAAGCTGCTGATGAGGCAGCTTTTTGATTTCCTGTCCAAACCGCAGGCAAGGACTGAAAATTATAAAGGGAGAATATCAAAAAAGGATCATCAGGAAATCGCATTCTGCTAAGCAAAATCAGAAAAGCAGAGGAATTCTTATTGAAGTATCATGCGGGAAAAAGTCCAGGGATCAGGGAAAACTTAAAAGAAGCTGCGGGTGTAGCGGATGAATTCTTCCATGATCGGCGTAACCGGCGCGTTCTTATGCGTAATGATCAGGAATTCATAATCCAGATCCAGATCGTCGATCGGGCGCTTCACGATTGAGGGCGGAAGCGGGATCGAGTCGCTGCCGAAGAAGCTGACGCAGCGGGTGCTTTCAATCAGCTTGAAAATCAAGCCCATTTCTGCCGGAGAAAAGACCATCGTTGCCTTTAATCCCTGTTTTTGACATACTTGTTCCATCCGGGCGTTCAGAGCATTCTCGGTGTTTAAACCGATCAGCTTCTGACCGCGGAAGTCCGCCAGCGACAACACCGGCTTGGCAGCAAGCGGATGATCCTGACTTAACACGGCGAAGACGGGATGCCGGTAATGATACTGGACCTGAACCATCGGCGCGTTATACAACATCGTGCAGAAATAAATATCAATTTCGCTGGATTGCAGCGAGCGGTTGTAGGAATCATCCGGCGCGCTGTAAATCTGGAAATCAACCTCCGGATGTGCAGTGATGAAACGGGTCAGAAAATCATCCGGGAAGTTAATCAACAGACCCGTCGGATAGCCCAGCGACAACGTCTGCGGACTTTCGTTTTTCATGGCCTGCAGATCGGCGATGATGTTGTCATGCATCTGTAAATAAGGAAAGGCTGACTGACGCAGGGCTTCACCATAACGGGTCAGCTGCAGCCCGGCCACGCCGCGGATAAACAGCGGCACGTCCAGTTCTTCCTCCAGCTTGTCGATCGTTTTGCTTAACGCCTGCTGGGAAAGGTAAAGTTTTTTCGCGGCTTTGGAAAAGCTGCCCTCCTGGGCGGCGGTGATAAAACAATGCAGCTGTTTGGGATTCATGGCGGTTTCTCCTTTCCTTTGTCATCAGCTTATCATGTCTTAACAGGGGATACAACTTTTAATTGTATCCCTTAACTTTTATCTGTTTGTCAATTCACAAACAAGTCTTTTATAATGAAGAAAGAAAAGACAAACAGGAGGGAAAGTATGTCAAATTCAAACAAGATCAAAGGCATCAGCCGCCGGGACTTCTTAAAAGGCACGGCTGCCGGAGCGCTGGGCGTCGCGGCTGCAGGGCTGTTAGGGGGCTGCGCTTCCACCCCGGAAAAACAGGAATGTCCGCCATGTGAACCAACACCGTCCGCTTCTTCTGCAGGCTGGCCGGCAGTTGAAGCACTGGAACCGAAGGTTCCGATGGAAGGCGTCGTGGCCTTCGTGAAGGAGCCGATCGCGGATTCTGAAATTGTTAAGACTGAAAATGTCGATGTCGTGGTGTGCGGTATGGGGCCGGCCGGTTTCGCGGCGTCCATCGCCAGCGCGCAGCAGGGGTTAAAAACGGTTGTTCTGGAAAAAGGCCAGGTCGGCACGTATCGTTCGGCGACGATCGGCGGATTAACCGACCGGATTCATAAAAAATACGGCGTTGAGTTCGACGCGAAGCAGTGGCTGGACGACGCAATGGTCAATTCCATGTTCTATGGCAATCAGGCGATCTATCAGCGGTGGATCGACACGCAGGAGGAAGCGATCAACTGGTTCCTCGATCTGTTCGGTCTGCCGGATGAGGATTTCAAGCTGACCTTTGCGGCCGGGGATTTCCCGGATTTCTACGAACCTTACGATCCTACATCGTTGAGCCGTTCCTGGAACACGTCGATCAATATCCCGCTGGCTCCGGCGGAAATCGTCGAGCTGTTAACGAGCAAGGTCAAGGAGGCCGGCGCGGAAGTGCTGATGGAAACTCCAGCCTGCCAGCTGATTAAAGAAGACGGGAAAGTTGTCGGCGTGATCGCCAAGACGGCGGAAGGCTATGTGAAATATCTGTGCGCCAAGGGTGTCGTTCTGGCGACCGGCGGGTATGAATTCAACCCAACCAAGCTGAAGGAATGCTGCCGCCCGCGCGATCTGGCATTGAATCACTGGATGAACGGCACGGCCTCCAACACCGGCGACGGTCATGAGATGGGCAAAGCAATCGGCGCGATTGAGGACGAATATCCGCATCCGCTGATGCTTGATCCGGCGCAGCTGATGCCGTATCTGCGCGTCAACAAGCTGGGCAAGCGGTTTACGCCGGAATATGAACCATACAATCATCTGGCGCTGGCGATGCAGAACCAGCCGGGCGCGATCAACTGGTACATCACTGACGGCGATGCCGCGGGCGCGATCGACAAGATGTGGACGCCGTCGTCTTCCTGCTATGGGCCGAAGGAAGTCTGGGTCGGCGCGGCGACGAGCGAAAATGCGTTGAAAGCCGATACACTGGAAGAACTGGCGGGCCTGATGGGCGTGCCCGCCGACGCGTTTGTCGAAACGATTAATCATTGGAACGCCATGTGCGAAGCCGGTGAGGATACCGATTTCCACATGCTTCCAAGTATGATGCATCCGATCAAGACCGCGCCGTTCTATGCGAATCTGGAAGGCGCCGCGGCGCTGTGCACGGCCGGCGGGCTGCAGATCACGCCGAATTCAGAAGTTCTGGATACGGAATTCAACGTCATCCCGGGTTTATACGCAATTGGCAATGTTTCCGGTTCGATGTTCCACGGAACCTATCCGCACAATCTGAACTGTATTTCCCACAGCCGCTGCATTACGTTCGGCTACAACGTCGCGAAGCAGCTGGCATCAAAATAAGAATCCGTTTCTGACGGTTGATATTTTCGCTCTGAGTTTTTCTTCCTGTACTGGTTTCAGGAATAAGACTCAGAGTTTTTCTTTGCCGAACTGATCGAAGGTGAGTTTGCGCGGGGTTGGCGGTCTTTCTGTCGTTGGGGATGGTTTCCGGTATCCGCGGTGCAAGCCGATCCATTTCCTTTCAAGTTTTTGACAATGCAGACGACATTTCGTTTTCAACGTTTCATCTGATATAATAGAGATGAACTAAATCAACGAAAAAGGATAAACAAGGAGAACGTGAAAGCGAGAAAGGAGTATCCGCGATGAGAAACAAACGAATCTTAGCGCTGGCGGCCGGTTTTTTGTTAACCGGATGTACGCAGATGCCGGCGGCGCCGACGGCCGTGCCCACCGCAAGTCCGGAAACGGAGCGCATAACCGGAACAAAGCTGACTGACGATACGATCAGCGCAATGTTCAAGCGGCTGAAAGAGGCGGAAATCTTCACTGATGAACAAGGCGAGGCTCAGCCGTTTGAGCTGTGGCGCAACGCGAACAATCTGGTCGTGCTGTATGTCGGCCAGCGCGATCATCCGCTGTTGATCTGGGATCCGGTCAATGATACCGTGGAGCTGAATTACACCTGTCAGGATGTGGTTTCATTTCAGGAAGATGGCGTAACAAAGCAGGCTTATGTGGAGCTGATCTGCGATGGTTATCAGAGTACGTGCACAGCGGCGGTGACGACGTCCTCCAAGACGACGCGCTGGCCGGTCGACGCTCCCGACGAACAGGTAACTCCGGCTGTGGCTGAAGCGGTGCAGCAAGCGGCCCAGACGCATCAGGCGGAAGTGGAAAGAAGCCGGGAACAGGCCGAAAAGGCCTTGTTTGAGCTGCGCACGGTGATTCTGAATACGCAGGATTACGAATACGCGAAGCTGAAACCCTATTCCCGGACGAGCGGCGGGTTTGCGAAGCAAGAGGATCCGCAGACGTATCAATTCTATATCGGCGAGCTGAATCCGACACTGTCCGGCGAGGAGATCGCGTTTTATTTCGCTGCGCTGACCGGTCAGGAATTCACTCGTCCTGATCAGCTTCAGGCCAACGAAACGCTGCTTCTGAATCTGATGGCGGCGTCGAAGACCTATCTTTGCGAAGGCGAACCGGATCAGCTGATCTGTCCGGCCAGCGGCATGGGCGGAGATCCGCTTTTACTGAATCTGCCGGAAGCGATTGCAGAAGAATTGCTGGCAGTGGTGCGCGTTGCGGATGTAAACGCGGTGTCAACTGCCCTCTTAGGCCGGACGCTACCGCTGGACACCTTTGAATATGAAGGGATTCTTTATGACGCGGATACGGCTGCGGATTGTATTCTGATCCGCAATACCCAGGGGGCTCCGGAAACTTCTGAAACAAAGGCCGAGCCGATGACGATTGTGACCGAGCGGCAAACGGAAGGCGAGCGCCAGATTGTCCGCTATGTCCGGGGCGAGGAAATTGAAAATACAAGTTTTATCCGGGATGAGCAGGGCAACGAATACTATATTCCGGCGATCCGGGAAACCGCGCAGGATCCGGATTCTCCGCTGATGATCTGGGAAATGGCCTGCGAACCGAATACCGACGCTTCCCAGCCTTACCGCCTGGTCTATCAAAAACGGATTCAATAATGATGAGAACGGGACAGGCCGGTCTGAGATTCAAGCTGAAACATTGGCGAATGCCGGGAAACGTGCTAAACTGAAAAGCAGTAAACAGGAGGAATAGAACACAATGGAGATTCAAGAACGGGTAAAAAGCTATGAAGAAGCGATGCTGAACGATCTGGCGACGCTGGTTTCGTATAATTCAGTCCAGGGCGAGCCGCAGCCGGACGCGCCGTTTGGCGAGGTGCCGGCGGCCTGTCTGGATAAAGCGCTGGAAATTGCGGAGGGTTATGGTTTTACGGTCAAGAATGTCGATCATTATGCCGGCTACGCTGAAATCGGCGAGGGTGAACAGGTGATCGGTGTGCTGGCGCATCTGGACGTCGTACCGGCAGGCGAGGGCTGGAAGACCGATCCGTTTACGCTGACCCGCGACGGCGACCGGGTTTACGGCCGCGGCACCAGCGACGATAAGGGCGCGGTGGTCGCTTCGATGATCGCGATGAAAGTATTAAAGGATATGAACGTGCCGCTGACCAAGCGGATCCGTCTGATCCTCGGCACCAACGAAGAAACGGGTTCAAAATGTCTGGCGCATTATGTGGAAAAAGAAGGCCATATCGATATGGGCTTTACGCCGGACGGCACATTCCCGGGCGTGCATGGAGAAAAAGGCGCGCTGGGACTGGACTTTGAAAGCGTCCGCACGCAGATCAAGGAAATCCGCGGGGGCGTGGCTTCCAATGTTGTCTGCAACCACTGCACGATGATCGTCGCCAACGAAGCCGTATCGGAAGAAGCGCTGCGCCTAGCGCTGGAAAAACATCCGGTGACCTTTGAAATCAAACCGGAACAGGGCGATCTGATCGTCGATGTTTACGGAACGGCGGCGCATGCCAGCACTCCGAAGCTGGGCGTCAACGCGATCGGCGAACTGATGGCGGCTTTGGCGGAAGCGGGAATGCAGGATGATTTCGTTGAATTCTACAACCGCCGGATCGGTACGAGCTGCGATGGAGCTGGCTGTGATTGTCAGGTTGAGGATGAATATGGCCCGCTGACCTTCAGCAACGGCATCATTAAAATGGAAAACGGCGTCATCCGCGGAACCATCGACATCCGGTTTCCGGTCACGATGAATTCCAGGCAGATCGCCAGCCGGATTGAAGCTGCGCTGGCCGGAGAAACGCAAGGGAAAATCACCGTCCGCAGCCGGATGGAACCACTGTTCTTCCCAATCGATTCACCGCTGGTTTCGCGTCTGCTTCAGGCCTATCAGGAAGTCACCGGCGATCTGGAATCCAAGCCGATCACGATGGGCGGCGGCACCTATGCGAAGGGAATTCATAACTGCATCGCCTTCGGCTGTGAATTCATGGGCGAAGACTGCCATATTCACGACGCCAACGAGTTTGTGCGGATCGACTGTCTGCTTCAGCAGGCGGAGATCTACGTCCATGCGCTGATGAAGCTGCTGGAAGCGTAAAAGAAGACCAACTTATTGAATATCAATGAGCCGGATTCAGTTTGTGAACCCGGTTCTTTTCTTTTGTTTAACTTAGGCATATTAAGTTAGACATATAAGTTGAAAAAACGCTCAGGTATTTCTATTCTTGATGGTTTAATCCTTGATTTACACCTCATACTTACATATTGTGTTAGTATGAGGCGTAAATATGATTGTTACTTACGAAATGTTAAAATCAAACTTGAATCCTTATCAGGGTCGGATAATAAGTTACGGCAGTGAAAAGAAAATGCGTTTCAATGAAAAGGATCTCAAAAAAATGTTACAATAGAAATCAGAAAAGAAACGAGGGATGACCTTTGAAAACAACGAAGCTGGCGATCATGTATGATTTTGATAAAACACTGTCGCCGAAGGATATGCAGGAATTCAGTTTTATTCCTTCTCTGGGTATCGAACCGGCGCAGTTCTGGAGCGAGGTGACCGCGCTGGCGGAAAGTCAGAAAATGGACGGCATCCTGACGTATATGTATATGATGCTCAACAAGGCCAACCTGACGGGACAGCCGATCCGCCGCAGCGATTTTGTTGCACTGGGGAAAAATGTCAAGCTGTATCCGGGAGTGGAAAAATGGTTTCGCCGAATCAACGAATACGGCCGGCAGCATAATATTGAAATCGAGCATTTCATCATTTCCTCCGGTCTGACTGAGATCATCGAAGGCACAACGATCGCCGGGGAATTTAAGAAAATCTATGCCTGCAAGTATTGTTACAACGCCAGCGGGGTTGCGGTCTGGCCGGCAACCGTCGTGAACTACACAACAAAAACGCAGTATATTTTCCGTATCAACAAAGGCGTTTTGGATGAAAACAACGATAACGATCTGAACCGCTACACACCGGATCAGCTGCGCGATATCCCGTTTACCAATATGATTTATATCGGCGACGGACTTACGGACGTGCCGTGCATGAAGCTGGTTACCGTCAACGGCGGAAAGTCGATCGCGGTGTACGGCAAGGATTCAGAGAAGAAAAAAGCGACGGCGCAGCAGCTGATCGCAGATCACCGGGCAGATTTTATTGCACCGGCGGATTACAGCGAGAACCGGGAACTGGACAAGATTGTGAAAAGCATTATCGATTACACTGAAGCCCGGATTCAGATGGAACGGCTGATGAAAAAAGAACAGCCGAAGGAGAAATAAAATGCAGATCAATGGATTATTAGAAAAAACGTCCTTAATCCGGATGATTGACGGTGCGCAGAAACCTGTGGACTCGGCTCGTATTGGCGAGCCATGTTATTCTGAGGATGGCTCCCGGAGTCAGATATTAGATATTATAGTTGGCAGGGAAGCCTGCGGGATTCAGCTATCGCTCATCAATGGAACGGTATTGATTTGTACGGAAGGGCTGCCAATTCAGACGAGCGAAGGCTGGAAGGCGGCTGTCAGTGTAAAGCCGGGAGATTCTGTGGGCTATCAAGAGCAATGGGGGAAGGATTACGTTGAAGTTCAGGAGGTTCGGAAAATCAACGAAAATATTCAGGTTGCGAATGTCTGCTTAGAAGACACCGTCGGAATCATCGCGAATGGAATTGTGGTCGGAGCTTTTAACAAAGTCGTCGAGGTGGAAGAAAAGCTCATGACGCCTCCGCCTTGGGGGACCTAGTAAACAGAAACTGCTTTGGGAGAAATCAGCCTGAAGCCGTTTTAATTTGATAAACAACTTGAAAATAATTCTATTCTATGATTAACTGGAAGTAATGAAAGAAATGGGGATCTGATCATGGAATTCACATTGACCCGCAGCCAGGCCCGGCAGTTTATCGTCTTATGGCAGGGCTTATCCGGCCCTTACCGCTGGCGTACCAACGCCGAGATTGTGGGATTGGTTCATCAGCTGGGATGTTTACAGTTTGATCCGATTGACATCTGCGGCCGCAACGCCGATCTGGTACTGCAGGCGCGGGTGGGCGGCTATCGGAAAAGTCAGCTGGAAACATTGTTGTATAAGGAACGGAAGCTGATCGACGCGCTGGATAAAAATATGGCGATCTATGCGGAACAGGATTATCCCAAGTTTGCGCGGAACCGGCTTCACACCATGGGCTATCATCGGGTGAGTGAACAGATCGAAAACGCCGCGGCACAGATCAAACAGTTCATGCGGACGCACCCGGTTATTTGTTCGCAGGATTTACAATGGGATGAAAATCTCGTCTGGGTATGGGGACGGACGGCTTCGCTGGCAGCGGTCGCGCTGGAAGTGATGTTGTACCGCGGGGACGTCGTGATCCATCACCGGCGCGGCACAATCCGCTATTACAATCTGACTTCCGAGCGGTTTCCCGGACTGGATCCGCTGGCGGACCCGTTTGCGAGCGATGCGGAATATTACGGATGGCGCATAGAGCGCAGAATCCGGGCGCTGGGCTTGTGCTGGAACCGGCCTTCCGACGCCTGGCTGGGGATTGAAAAAATGAAGTCGCCTGAACGTCAGGCTGCCTTTGCCTTGTTGATGAAGCAAAATCGGATCATTCCCGTAACGGTGGAAGGGGTGGATCAGCCATTGTTTACCGTACCGGAAGCACTGCCCTGGCTGGAGAAGGTCATGCGGAAAGAACCGTTCCGCAAACGCATGGAATTCTTAGGCCCGCTGGATAATGCGCTGTGGGATCGCCGTCTGATTGAAGCGTTGTTTGATTTCCAATATAAATGGGAGATTTACACGCCGAAGGTACAGCGTCAATATGACAGTTACGTGCTGCCGGTGTTATGGGGCGATCGGTTTGTCGGCCGGATCGCGCTGGAAACGAAAACCAACGAAGGAAAATTAATCGTCAAGCAATTCTGGAGAGAAGCGAAGGTTCGGGATAGCCGGGCCTTGCGCCGGACTTTGAACCGGACGTTGGAACGCTTTGCCCGTTTTCATGGGTGTCCGGATCTTGATGGGCGATTTACTGAGTAAAACAATAACAATGTATACAATGCAGGAAGTGTGATCGAAGATTGATCAGAACTTTGAACGAGGATTAAATCAGGAGGAGAAAACATGATGGAATTCTTACGCTGCACGATGTCCGCTTTTGCCGTTCTGGGAAAAGAGGACAGCACCCAAAACACGAATAAGGACTGGATTCAACGATTGTGGAAAGATTTCAATGAACATTCCGCTGAAATTTCGCAGCTGGCTTTGCGGGATGAACAGGGAAATCTGGCAGGGTTCTGGGGCGCGATGACGAACTTTGACCGGACATTCCAACCCTGGGGGAATCATTTGACGGAAGGTTATTACCTGGCAGGCGTGCAGGTACCGATTGAAACAGAAGCACCGGAAGGCTGGACAAAGTGGATCATTCCCGCGTTTGATTATCTCTATGTTCCAGTCGAGAGCGATCCCTCTGAAGTCCTGCGTGCGGGTCTGGATGAAATAAAGAAGCAGGGGCTGACGCTCGCGGGCGCCATCCAGGAATTCTACTGTCCGCAGAAAAACGGCGAGATGTTCTTGTTTTTTCCCGTTTGCTTAATGTCAAACCAGCGATCATAAGAAATCCCTGCACTCTGCAGGGACCTTTTTGAATCCTGCGAAAGATTGAAAAACAGGGAAAAGCAGTCCTGAAAACACAAACGCAACGCAAAGTTGACGAAGTGCATTTTTAGAGAGATAGATTGGATATCCGGAATTGGATAGAATGAGGATATCCAAAAACTGAGGAGGAAATAAAAATGAATTTTGGAGAAAAACTATTCAAGCTGCGGAAAGAAAAAGGCCTGTCGCAGGAAGCGCTGGCCGATCAGTTAGGTACAACCCGTCAGGCTGTCAGTAAATGGGAGAATAATCAGGGCTATCCGGAAACTGAGAAAATCCTGCAGCTTTCCCAGCTTTTCGGCGTATCGACCGACTATCTGCTTAAAGCTGAAAAGTTGGAGAGAACCGCTGATGAAAAAGGGTATTATGTCAGCCGGGAAATGGCGAATGGATTTTTGGCCAGCGAGAAACGAGTCAATCGATTTCTGGCATGGGGGTTCTTATGCGGAGCGTTGACCGGGATTCCGATCATCCTGTTTGAAAATCAGCCGACGATGAGACTGGTGGGAGCAGCGGGGATCGGAGCATTGGGCGTCAGCGCGCTGATCGTCGCGATGTTTGCGGAACAGGAACAATACAAGGTGCTGAAGGAAGAACCGCTGCTGTTCGATCCGGAGGTGCGCAGAACCTTGAATGATGAATACAAAACCTTGAAAAAGAAAGCGATGCTGATCGCGGTGCCATCTACAATTCTGTTTGTGCTGGGACTTTTGGCGCTGGTCTTTTCCGTCCGCGGAATTTTTCCCTGGTCATCCCTCTCCGGGTTGATTTTTCTGGGACTGGGGTTAGGAATGTTCGGTTTTGTTATCTCACTGGGCACAATCGAAGCTTATGAGATTCTGGTGAAAAACGAACAATATGCCGCACGTTTCCTGTTTAAGGCAAAGCGCAGAATTCGGGATAAAATTGCCAAGCTGTAGTCTGGGGGACCTTCTGCTTCAATACCTAGTCTCTCTTTTGTCGCCAGTAGGCATGTTGTTTGATATTTTGAGTTCTCTTGCTGTCGAATCTATCTGTTATGCTTGCCTTATGATTGACAGGAGAACCCAGGATGCTTTCCAGCTCTGCCGCTTCTGTGTTTTGACCGCTATTCCAGCAAAGACGGAAGCCGGCGGCTTTGAAAAGGTCGTTCTGGTTGGGGAAAGGCCTTCCGGGATCGGTTTGCTGTGGAGTTGCGCAGCCGGCAAGCATGAGCAGCGTTGCGTTAGGATCGGCAGGCAATGTATCAACATACTGCCTGTCCTAATAAGTGGTTTTTATCGTTGAATGTGCGGCAGGATTAGAATAGTCCGCTGCGTCTACGGCAAACAACATGCCAGCGAAAGGAGCCTTTTCAAAGCTGCCGATCCAACTCTGCAGACCGTCGGATGGTCTTCGCCGTCCTCAGCCACAGCGGCGATCAAATATACCTCGAGGAATGCGTAATCCCGGGTATACAGTGAATTCGTCAGATCCAACACGTTTTAAGACTGCCCGCTCAGCTCGTAAAAATAGATTGATGTCGCCAAGGCCAGCACTGAAGTGTATACCATGTTAAGGATAAAGAAATGGAATCTGAGTAAATTATAGGCAAAAAACGATATCCTAAGGTCAAAAAGGAGGATATACACAAAAAGCAATGATATAAAACCGATCAGCGTCTTCACAAATTACAATTTATTTCCCCACTAAATGATTTTTCACAAAATCAAGTAACAAATCTTTAAATACACTTTCTTTTCCTTGGAAATCGCTGAAATAAATTTCGATAGAATCTTCGTTTAGATATTCTATAAAATTTATAATGACTATATTATCATCACTATATACAATTTTATCTTCTAATTCTGTATAGGTAAGTTTTACATCCTCTGCAAAGTCAATATAACTATTCTTTGAAAAAGATCGTTTCTCATAAACTCCTAAAAAACCAATTAGCTTAGTATATAAATCACCTTGTTTAATAGTATCTTCTGATGGCTTATAAGAAGCCATAAGATAAAACTGAATTTGATTAGTAAATTTTTCTATTTTATCACAGAATGAATTCTTAATGTCTCCTTGGCAGCTAAAACAATCTATGTATAACTCATCAAAATCAGAATATTCATAAATATTAAAGTTTTCCAACAAGTTTTTATATGGAATGTGTAAAGATTCCGGCATTTCAATTTCTTTACGCATTACTTGATCTGTTTTAGTTAAAGTGCAGGAGGCTAAGAAGAATATCACAATGCTAATAAGTAGCTTTTTCACTTTATTCACCACTCTTTCTATAAGTTCAAGCGTAATTTTTTATCTTTAATTTTATAATAATTTATATTAAGAAATTGTACTTTAACCGGGATCAATGAAAGGCTTAGCATACTGAAAATTACCAAAGTCATAATACGTTTTTTAACAACATTTCTCCCTAAGCTGGCTAAGATCATGAATCAAAACATAGTAAACTAGTCCATTGATTGCTACCTATTATCCAGTTAGGTTATCCTTTCATTTTACAATGAAAGTATAATGTAAAATGAGTTTTATCTATAGTCTGTTTAATTATAAATTGTTTTGATATAATTGAATTGTTAGATAAATTTCTTTTTTACATCGTCCTTTACTATTTTATCAGCGATTTCCATAGCTATATCCTGGAAAATGAAGCATAGTTTACGTCAGCAGCTTAGACAGTCAGTGAAGAGATTCAGTTGAAGCTTTTATTACAGAATGATCGGCCTTCGCCGCGGTGCGGGTGGATTCCGTGGCCAGCGCATTGAACTGACTGTTTGGACGAAAGCTGGATATGAGAGTTAAAATGTTTTTTATGAAAGTGCCTTCTTTTTAGAATGAGTTGCTGAAACGAGACAGTTCGTTGCTTGACCAGTAATTGATTTGTGTCTTGATTTGAAATAGAAATGCTCTTATTTTCGACGTTTCGTTATTCAATAATAGAAGATAATAGATCGCGATTGCCAGTCTTTAAACATACGGACTATCAGAGTTTAGCAGCAGCGCGTTTTTTATATGTCGGGGAATATCAAATGAATAGTATGCTTTGAAAATCAGTTGGCGATGAGACTGCTGGGCACAATCGAAGCCTATGAGATTCTGGTGAAAAATGAACAATATGCCGCACGTTTCCTGTTTAAGGCAAAGCGCAGAATCCGGGATAGAATTGCCAAGCTGTGATTTACCCCGCAGAAAGCAGGCATAAATCTCAAAATAAGAACGTGACTGATCTGAAAATCAGGCGATGAATCTCATAAAAAGATCCGACATCTGCCGGATTTTTTTGCCTGTCTTCATCAGTCTGAGAGTTGAAAACTGACAGTTTCAGGAGCGTCTCAGTTTTCAGCCGGGAGTTCTATCTGACGACGCAGGGCATCCAGGAATATCTGGGCGGGACGGGAAAAAATCTGATACTTTTTCCAGACCAGCGTCATTTCCATCTCCACTGTCGGCGAACAAGGCCGGAAGCACAGGGAACTGCCTTCGGTGTTGATCAGTTTATTCAGCGTCAGCGCACAGCCCATGCCCTCGTCAACCATTAATGAAGCATTATAAATCAAATTATAGGTCGCGGCGATCGTCAGCTGGGAAAGATCTTTTTTCAGCCATCGCAAAAGCGCGTGCTTGTTATCAACCTGGCGGGATAGAAGCAAGGGCTGATCCGCTAACATCTCCGCTTCGACTGCCGGGTAAGCGGCCAGCGGATGATCGCGGCGCAATAACACGCCCCAGTGATCCCGGGCAGGCAGCGCCAGCGTTGAATAAGCGGAAAAATCGCGATCGCCTAAAATCAGCGCGAAATCGATCAGACCTTTGTCCAGTTTTTCCACAATATCCGGCGCGTCGCCGCTGATGATATGCAGCCGAATACCAGGATACTCCCGCCGCAGCGACTTCGCGGTCTGAAGCAAAATCCGCAATCCGTCGGTTTCCCCGGCACCGATGTAAATATCTCCGGCGACGGTCTCCTCGGCGGCCAGTTCATTTTCAGTTTTCGTCACCAGGTCCAGGATTTCCTGGGCCCGTTTGCGCAGCAGCATCCCTTCCTCCGTCAGGGCAATTTGCCGGCTGCCCCGGATCAGCAGCGGCTTGCCGATTTCCGCTTCCAGATCCATCAGCTGGCGCGAGAGCGTCGGCTGGGATAAATGCAGGGACTGTGCAGCGCGGGTGATGCTTTGTTCCCGGGCAACCGTCAAAAAATAATGCAGTACGCGAAGTTCCATCCCTCATTCCTCCTTTTTTGTCACTATACCATGGAAGTTCTATGCTTTTCAAGCATGATAATGTATTAGATATAAGTATTTGTTATTGAAAAAAGCGAGCAGTACAATGAAGACGAAAATTAAAGGAGGACCAATCGGATGAAATATAAAAGTTTGAGGGGACGAGCCGGACTTATCGCGGCGGCCGTAGTATTCATTCTATCCGGCTGCCAAAGCGGCGGTTCAATTCAGGGTCAAGAGGGTGTGGATCTGCTGAGCCAGATCCAGCAGCGCGGGGTGCTGCGGATCGGAACGGAAGGTACCTATTCCCCCAACAGCTATCACGACGAGAGCGGCGAGCTGGTCGGCTTTGACGTCGAGGTGGCGCGCGGCGTTGCCGAGCAGCTGGGCGTGAAAGCGGAATTTGTAGAAGCGGAATGGGATTCACTGTTTGCGAGCATGGATGCCGGCCGCATCGATACGGTCATCAACGAGGTTGAATATTCCGAGGAACGTGCTGAAAAGTATGATTTCTCCGATCCCTATACCTATGTTCACGGGGCGCTGTTAGTCGCTGCGGACCATCCGGAGATCGCCGGCTTTGACGATTTAAAGGGCAGGCGCTCGGCGCAGAACATGACGAGCAGCTGGGGCCGGATGGCGGAAAGCTATGGCGCGGAAGTTGTCAGCGTCGATACCCTGACCCAATGCGTGGAGCTGCTGACCAGCGGCCGGGCCGACGCGACGCTCAACGCGGAAACAGCGTTCTATGATTATCTCAAGCAGCATCCGGAAGCGCCGGTAACGATCGTGGCGATGACCGATTCAACGACCTCTTCCCTGATTCCGGTGAAGAAAAACAATCCGGAGCTGGTGGAAGCGATCAACAACGCGCTGCAGGCGATGCGCGATTCCGGCGAGCTGGCGCGGCTTTCAGAAAAATATTTCGGTTCGGATATTACGAATGCCGACTAGAAGGAAGGCGGGTCTATGAATGAGCGCATCCTGCGGATTCTGATCGAGTCCTTCTGGCAGATTCTGCTTCCCGGACTGACGATGACGATCCCGCTGACAATTCTGTCGTTTACCTTCGGCCTGATCCTGGCGCTGCTCGCCGCGCTTGTGCAGGTGGCTGAAATCCGCGTGCTGAAGCCGATTGCCCGGTTTTACATCTGGGTGATCCGCGGTACGCCGCTTTTAGTGCAGCTGTTTGTGATCTTTTACGGTCTGCCCAGTTTGGGAATTATACTCGATGCATTTCCTTCGGCGGTGATCGTGTTTTCCGTCAATACCGGAGCGTATGCCGCGGAAACGATCCGCGCGGCGATGGAGTCGGTGCCCCGCGGACAGCTGGAAGCCGGCTACTGCGCAGGCCTGACCTACGCCCAGACAATGCGCCGGATCATCCTGCCGCAAGCGATGCGGACCGCGTTTGCCCCGTTAAGCAACTCGCTGATCAGTTTGGTGAAAGATACGTCGCTGGCGGCGAATATCACCATTTTAGAAATGTTCATGGCTTCACAGCGGATTGCCGCCCGAACCTATGAGCCGTTTGCTTTGTATTGCGAGGTCGGTTTGATCTACCTGCTTTTCTGCACCGTGCTGACAGCCCTGCAGCGGCGGCTGGAAAAGAAAATGCCGCAGTATTAGAGAGGAAGATCAAATGCTGAAAATTATGGATGTTCACAAGTCGTTCGGCCCGACAGAGGTGCTGAAGGGCGTTTCCATCAATGTGGAAAAGGGCGACGTCATCACGATCCTCGGCCCTAGCGGTTCCGGGAAAACAACGCTGCTGCGGTGTATCAATTTCCTTGAACAGGCCGACCGGGGAACGATGGAATTTGACGGCGAGCGGCTGCAGTTGAACGCGGTTAAGAAGAAAGACAAAATCCGGCTGCGCAAGAAGACGGCGTTCGTCTTTCAGAACTACAATCTGTTCCGTAATAAAACAGCCTTGGAAAACGTGATGGAAGGGCTGATCATCGGACGGAAAATGCCGAAGGCGGAAGCGATAAGCATCGGCACTCAGGCGTTAGACAAGGTCGGGCTGCAGGCCCGGTACAATGCGTACCCGCATGAGCTGTCCGGCGGTCAGCAGCAGCGGGTGGGGATTGCCCGTGCGATCGCGACCCAGCCGGAGGTGATTTTGTTTGACGAACCGACGTCCGCGCTCGATCCGGAATGGATCGGCGAAGTGCTGAGTGTGATGCGGACGCTGGCGCAGGAAGGCATGACGATGCTGATCGTGACGCATGAAATGACCTTTGCCCGCCAGGTGGCCAGCCGTGTGCTGTTGATGGACGAAGGCGTCATCGTGGAAGAAAATACACCAGAGCTGTTCTTCGGCGCGCCGCAGAAGGAACGCACACGGCAGTTTCTAAAGACGCTGCAAAATCGTTAAGCGGACGAAAATGAAAGATGAGATCAAGAAGGAGGACTGCGTATGAAAACATCAGACCGTCTGCGCTTAGTCCAGTCAGCGGCGCAGGTGATCGACGCGGAACTGGCTTCCTGCACCGCAGCGGAAGTGTTCAAAATTCAGACCCGCGTCCATTTCAGGCGGAGCGGAAAGGATTGAGCGATGAACAGAGAAAACGGGAAAACCAATCCGGAGAATATCCAGACTGAAAACGTCAGTGAAGAAATCCTGCAGAATTTAAAAGACGCCGGCTGCGATGAAACGACGATCGGCTGTTATATCGGCTGCTGCGGCTGCGGCCAGGATCAGGTGAAAGTTCTGAAAAAACATCGGCGCTGCCTGCTCGATAAAATTCACGAAGGCCAGAAACAAATCGACTGTCTTGATTATCTGTTATATCAGATGGAAAAGGAACAGCGAAAGAAAGAAGCGGAGGACAAGCATGAGTGAAATTAAAATCACAATCCGCGGCCGGGAATTTAAGGCCCGGCTCAATCATTGTGCGGCGGCGCAGGCGTTATGTTATCAAATGCCGATGACCGTGGTGATGGATGAGCTGAACGGCAATGAGAAATACTGTTATTTAAAGGAAAATCTGCCGACCCGCTCAGTATATCCGAACACCATCGCAGCGGGCGATCTGATGTTGTTCGGCGGCAGCTGTCTGGTCTTATTCTACAAGTCGTTTACGACGGCGTATGATTATACGGTGCTGGGCGCAATTGAAAACCCGGAAGGTCTGGCGGAAGCGGTAGGCTCCGGTCCGGTTGAGGTTGAATTTGCGGTCGTCAGTGAGTGAAGGAGGAAAATAGGATGAATTTTGATCAGACGCTGGATCGGCGCGGAACTGATTCAATGAAATGGGAGGTTGCCGAGGGACAGCTGCCAATGGGGCTGGCCGATATGGATTTTGAAACCGTTCCGGAGGTCAAGGAAGCAATTCTGCGCCGGGCACAGCACGGGGCATATGGTTATACGCTGGTGTCTGAGGCCTGGAAGCCGGCCTATCAGAACTGGTGGCTGCGGCGGCATCACTGGCCGATTGAGGCGAACTGGCTGTTGTTTTGCACCGGCGTGGTTCCGGCGATTTCCAGCCTGGTCCGCAAGCTGACGACGCCGGCGGAAAAGGTCGTATTGATGACGCCGGTCTACAATATCTTCTTTAATTCCGTGGTGAATAACGGCCGGCAGGTGCAGGAGTGTCCGCTTCACTATGACGAAAACGGCTACACGGTGGACTGGCCGGCCTTGGAGGCGGCGCTGGCGGATCCGCAGACTTCGCTGTTGATTCTGTGCAATCCGCACAATCCGATCGGCAAATTATATGACGCAGAAGAACTGGCGCGGATCGGCGAGCTGTGCAGGAAACATCATGTGTTGGTGATCGCGGATGAAATCCACTGCGACCTGACGGATCCGGGTTATGAATATACGCCGTTTGCCTCGGTCTCGCCCACCTGTGCCGAGCTGTCGGTCGTTTGCATCGCCCCGACGAAAACGTTCAATTTAGCCGGGCTGCAGTCTGCGGCGTTAGTCGTGGTCAATCCCGCATTGCGGCATAAGGTCTGGCGGGCGATCAACACCGATGAAATTGCCGAGCCGAATGTTTTTGCGGCGGAAGCCGCGGTGGCGGCGTTGACTTATGGTGATTCATGGTTGGAGGCGCTGCGGTGTAAGATTTTTGAGAATAAACAGACGGTCATCAACACCGTGAAACAGGAACTGCCGCAGCTGCATGTAATTTCATCGCCGGCTACCTATCTGCTTTGGATTGACTGCGGAAAAATCTGCGCCGACAGCGCTGAGCTGGCAGATTTTCTGGCTGAAAAAGCGGGGCTGCTTCTCAATGAAGGAAAGGAATATGGTCAGGCCGGCAGGACGTTTTTGCGCATGAACGTCGCCGTTTCCTCTGAGCGGCTTAACGATGGCCTGGATCGTCTGATCCGCGGCGTCCGGTTGTTTTGCGCCGAAACAGGCGCGGAGGTAGCTTAATGAAGACCATCCAGCTGGGAAATTCAGACTTGCAGGTTTCAAGAATCTGTTTGGGGTGTATGGGCTTCGGCGATCCCCGTCAGGGTCAGCACCGCTGGACACTGGATGCCGATCAGACCCGCGACATTCTGGAACAGGCGCTGCGCCAGGGAATCAATTTCTTTGATACCGCACTGGCATATCAGGGCGGCACCAGCGAACAATATGTCGGCCGGGCGCTTAAAACACTGGCCAAACGTGAAGACGTGGTCGTCGCGACGAAGTTTCTGCCGCGCACGCCGGAACAGATTCAGGCGGGAATCACGGTCAGCGGCCATATTGAACAAATGCTGAATCAAAGCCTGGAAAATCTCGGCATGGATTACGTCGATTTGTATATTCTGCACCGCTGGGATGCGAGCGCGCCGCTGGAAGAGATCATGGCCGGACTGAACCGTGCCGTGACTTCCGGAAAGGTCCGCTATCTGGGAATTTCCAACTGTTACGCCTATCAGCTGGCAAAGGCGAACGCGGTGGCGGAACAGCTCGGGGTTGCGAAATTCATTTCCGTGCAGGGACATTATAATCTGATCTTCCGGGAAGAAGAACGCGAAATGATGCGGCTGTGCGCTGAGGACAACCTTGCGCTGACCCCGTACAGCTCTCTGGCCGGCGGCCGGCTGGCGAAACATCCAGGCGAGACTTCGCGGCGGCTGCAGGAAGATCTCTACGCGAAATCCAAATATGATTCCACCGTCGAACAGGATGCAAGGATCATCCGCCGGGTGGCGGAGCTGGCAGAACAGCGCGGCGTGTCGATGACGGAAATCGCACTGGCCTGGCTGCTGAGTAAGGTCAGCGCGCCAATCGTCGGCGCCACGAACTCCAGTCAGATCGAAGGCGCGGCCCGGGCTGTCGAACTGGAGTTGATGGAAGCGGAAATCCGCTATCTGGAAGAACTCTATCAACCGCATCGCCTGGTCGGCGTCATGGCGGACAACGGCGGACGTTGATCGGAAGTCCGCTGCGCTGAACAAGCACGGACATGGAAGTCAGACAGTACAGCCCGTCAGAAAGCAAGCTGGGCTGTGAAGAAAATAAGTAAAGGAGAGATAGAAATATGACAGTAAAACAAACGGCAGGACGACGGGATTTAGGCGAGTTTGCGCCTGAATTCGCGCATCTCAACGACGATATTCTCTTTGGTGAAGTATGGAACCGGACAACAGCGCTGTCGCTGCGGGATCGTTCGTTAGTCACCGTGACCACCTTGATGGCACAGGGCTTGGTGGATTCATCCTTCCAATATCACCTGCAGACTGCGAAGAACAACGGCATCACCCGCACGGAAATTGCGGAGATTCTGACCCATGCGGCATTTTATGCCGGCTGGCCGAAGGCCTGGGCCGCGTTCCGGATGGCCAAGGAAGTCTGGAATGAGAACGAGGAGCCTGCCGGCCATGGCGGACTTTTCGGGCTGGGCGAGCCCAATACTGCCTTTGCTCCGTATTTCATCGGTAACAGCTATTTAAAAATGCTGACAACGACAGGCATTCCGATTGCCAATGTAACCTTTGAGCCAGGCTGCCGCAACAACTGGCATGTCCATCATGCGCTCAGCGGCGGCGGACAGCTCCTGTTGTGTGTTGATGGCCAAGGCTGGTATCAGGAATGGGGAAAGCCAGCCCGTGCGCTCAATCCAGGCGACGTGGTCGTTATTCCTGCCGGCGTGAAGCACTGGCACGGCGCGGCGGCGGACAGCTGGTTTACCCATCTGGCGATCGAGGTGCCCGGCGAAGAAACTCACAACGAATGGCTGGAAGCTGTCGCCGATGACGTGTACGATTCACTGCCCCAAGACGAGGAAAACGCGTAACAGCTTGGAAAGTGAATTCTTCGAGCGAAGCCGTTCTTTTCCAGCCGTGCCCATCACGGCAGCCCTTTCGTGAAATTCACCCAGATTCAAGATAAAAGCCCAGGCCGTTCCCGGGCTTTTTACTATCTTAGAGTGAATAGACAGGAGTGAGAATGTGGAAAAAGTGAATGTCGCCGTTCTGGGCGCAACCGGCGCGGTCGGCCGGACGATGATCCGGATTTTACAGGAACGCCGGTTTCCGATGCGTTCGTTAAAGCTTTTAGCCAGTCCCCACAGCGCCGGCAAGGTGATCGATCTGGGCGCGAAGACGGGGATTGTCGAGGAATTTTCCCCGGCGGCCCTCAAGGATGTCGATCTGGTGTTCGGGGCGGTGGATAACGATCTGGTAGAAGAATACGCGCCGTTGATCCAGCGCAGCGGGGCTTTGTTTGTCGACAACAGCAGTGCTTTCCGGCTGGAGGAGGATGTGCCGTTAGTCATCCCCGAGATCAATGCCCGGGATATCCGCTGGCATCATGGCATCGTGGCGAATCCCAACTGTGCGACGATCCTGGCGATGATGGCGCTCTCGCCGATCCTGAAGCTGACGCGCGTAAAGCGGATGATCGTCAGCACCTATCAGGCCGTCAGCGGCGCAGGCATGAAGGGGATGGACGAGCTGGAACGCCAGATCCGCGATCCGTCCGCAGCCCCGGAGGTATTCCCGTTTCCTATCGCGTTCAACGTCATCCCGCAGATCGGCGATTTCGATGAAAACGGGATCAGTGCGGAGGAATGGAAAATGCAGAACGAAGGCCGCCGGATCCTGCATGATGAAGCGCTGCAGGTCAGCTGCACCTGCGTGCGGGTGCCGGTGTACCGCTGTCATTCGGAGTCGATTTATGTGGAAACTGAAACGGAAGTCAGTCTGGACGCAATCCGTCAGGCTGCAGAGGAATGCCCGGGGCTAGTGCTCAACGAAGCACCCTATCCGACGCCGAAGGAATGCACCGACAGCGACGCTGTGGTGATCGGCCGGCTGCGCCGGGATGAGGCATGTCCGCACGGATTGCATCTGTGGTGCTGCTGCGATCAGCTGCGCAAGGGAGCGGCGACCAATGCCGTGCAGATCGGCGAATGGGCCTGGCAGAATGGATTGTTGAAGAAAGGGGTGTAGCGTTTGATCCTGGAAAAATATCAGGGCTGCGGCAATGATTTTCTGATTGCCGACGGCAGCCGGACGCCGGTGATCGATCCCCAACAGATCGCTGCGCTGTGCGACCGGCATCGTGGTTTCGGAGCGGATGGTCTGATCATCGCCCGGCGGGATCCGCTCAGCATGGAATTGTGGAACCAGGACGGAACACGGGCCGGGATGTGCGGCAACGGTCTGCGCTGCTTTGTGCATCATGCCTACCGCAAGGGTTGGATCCAAGCGGATCGTCCGTATCGGATCGGCACCGGCGATGGTTTGCGGAGCGTGTGGATTTGTTCAACCGAGCCGTTTATCTGTCAGGTGGAAGCGGGCATTCCGGATTTTGATGCAAAACGGATGACGAATCAACCGCTGCTTCCAGGGTTGCTTCACGCGCCTTTTCTTTCTCAGCAGCAGTCGTGCAGCTTCTGGCTAGGCGTTCCCCACACTGTACTCTTTACGGCCGATCCGGAAGTCATCAGCGCGGAACAGGCCCGCACCATCGGCAGACATCCGTTTTTTAAGGAAGGCACGAATGTGGATTTCGTTCGCCTGAAGGAAAACGGCGAGCTGCAGGTCAGGACATGGGAGCGAGGTGTCGGCTGGACCCTGGCCTGCGGGACGGGCGCGTGCGCCAGCGCGGTCGCGGCGGCGATTTTCGGTATTTGTCCGCTGCCGTGTAAGGTTCGCTGTCCTGGCGGTCTGCTTCAAGTGAAACAAGCGCCGGACAAACAGTGCTTATTAACCGGCCCGTCGGTGTATATTGGAAAGGCGGAGGTCAAAGTATGCGGATGAAAACGGAGGAACTGATTCAGAAGCTGCATGATCATCCGCGCAGTACGGAAGTGCTTCTGATGTTTAATGAGGACTCCCCGACCCACTGGACGGACGCTGCGGTCTATGGTCAAACGTTCAAGCTGGTGATCGGCGAATGGGACAGTCTGCGTCCCCAGCTGCAGGCTCAAAAAGACCGGCTGCGTGATGTTCGGTTAGTCTGCCCGCAGCGTCAGAGCGCCTGGCCTTTGCTTGCGATTCAGGATCTGCCTTGCCGGATTGAACCGGGAGCCTGGATCCGGGACGCGGTGGAGATCGGGAAAAACGCGGTTATTCTGACAGGCGCGGTCATCAATGTCGGCGCGCAGATCGGCGCGGAAACGATGGTCGACATGAACGCGGTTGTCGGCGCACGGGCAGAAATTGGCCAGCGCTGCCATATCGGCGCCGGGGCGGTTGTGGCGGGGGTGCTGGAGCCGGCCAGTGCGGAACCCGTGGTGATCGAGGACGATGTTTTGATCGGCGCCAATGCCGTGATTCTGGAAGGGGTGCGGATCGGTAAGTCCGCGGTGATCGCCGCCGGCGCAGTCGTTACGGAAGACGTGCCGCCGGGATGGCTGGCGGCCGGCGTCCCCGCCCGCCTGATTAAGCGGAAAGACGAACAAACCCGGAAAAAAACTGAAATTGTGGAAAAACTGAGGGATAGTTCGCGGTGAAAACGGAAAACCTGATATAATAGAGTTCATCAGGAGGGTTTTCCATGGATAATGCACAGCGGTTTCTGAACGCGTTCGCGATGATCGAAAAGCAGTTGAAGCAGATCACCGGCGTCACGCGGTATTCGCGCTTTTATCAATTATTAAACCAGGCGTCCCGCAGCAGCGGGCTTGTCCGTAAATACGAAATGGAGCTGCAGGAGTATGCCGATCTGCGCAATGCCATCGTGCATCAGCGCTCTGACGAGGGACATATCATCGCGATTCCCATCGACGAGGTTGTCGCGGAAATTGAGGAGCTGGCACGGAAAATCTGCGAACCGCCGAAGGTCAGCGCGCATTTTCTCAAGCCGGTGAAAATCTGCGATCCCCAGACGAAAATCCGGGAAGCGGTAGACATCATGGAAACGATGGGGTCCTCCAAGCTTCCGGTTTATGCCCAGGGGGGATTTCACGCACTGTTAACGATGGAGATGATCGCCCGCTGGACGCTGCACCAGAGCCGCACGAATCAACCGCTTTCCGGTGTGGTCAGCGATTGTCTGTATTTTAAGGATAAGAAAGAACGGGTACTGTTTCTGCCCCGCACGGCGGACGTGACCGAAGCGCAGGATTTGTTTGAGGCAAGCCTGCATCGCGGCGTCAGCATCTCGGCGATTTTGATCACGGAGTCTGGAAGTGCCCATCAGAAACCGATCGGGATCATCACAGTCGCCGATCTGCCGCTGTTGTATGAGCTGGATAAATAGGGTGACGGAAGGGGAACGATGAACTCCCCTTTCAGCTTTGTCCACCTCATGATTTCCTTGTTTCAGCCGGTAAGAATAGACAGGCTTAACAGAATAATAGGGAGTATGCCAATCGCATAGCTGAATTAAATAAATTAACTCAAAAAGAGAAGAAAAAGGTTGAAATTCCATTCGGAATGCCTATACTAAAGGTGTAAGGTGTTGCTGAAACGCGGCACCCGTCATGAGCTACCTTTTACGGTGGCGTCGGACAGATGAGCGCTGGTGCTTCTTGGGTGTTGAAGCAGCGCTTTTCTTTTTGGCCTCTATAATTTTTAGACGGCATTTAATCACCTTGATCGTGCATTCGATCAAGGGCAGTGCGACTTTTAAAATCACAGTGATAAAAAGTTCCAGGAAATGTTCCATAGAATTGCCCTCCTTTGAAGACAGGCGACAAAAATCTGTCGGTTTGAATCGAATTTGAAACGGCCAAAAGTCGACTTTATCCGGACGGGCATCCGCGGCTCAACAAAACCCTACACTCTTAATATTGCGGAAAAGTAAAAATACCCCACTAAAAAAATGATGAAATAATTTTTCGCAAAGTAATTACAGTTTCATTTTGGGTTCAGTTTCCATTTTCGCTGCGTTCTTTTTAATCCTTTAACAAGTCAAAAATTGTCGCTTGAATGGGAGAAGGATCAGAAGTTTGTTGATTCTGATCGTGATTCAGCGTAGACTCTAAGCTCATAACACGTTTTTATATCCAATTTTTACAGCGAACAAATTTTCTTACCGTTTTTTTCTGCGAGGAGTAACAAAAGTTGCGGATAAAATGCTAAAAAAACTTGACAGAAGGACACAGTTTTTATAAACTATATTTACGCCGACTTAGCTCATCCGGTAGAGCAACGCACTCGTAACGCGTAGGTGGTAGGTTCAAGTCCTATAGTCGGCACCATGAGAATGTAATATCCCGTTGAGAAATTCAGCGGGATTTTTTTCATTCAAAGGGACGAAACTTGGATGCAGTAGAATTTACAAAGAAGCGGGAAGGCGCGGAAAATCTGATCGCTAGGTTTAGCCGGGAAACGGGTCACCCTTGTTCCACGAAGAATTGTTCACTGGCAGCGCTGGAAGGTCTGGTTACGCTGAATGCGGCAGTCTGGAACGCGAAATTTGCGGCCCCGGAGCACGATCCCGGCACTGACCTGCAGCTGTTCCAAGCAGATTACAGAAATACGATCTATCTTCTGAAATCCAACAGGATGATCTCGTTCAACTATGATCAGCCGATTGCGTTTACGGAAGCGAAGAGTCAAGTCATCACTGCGATGTTTGAAGAACAGAAGCTGTTTAACGCTGAAGCAGATCGAAAGTATGTTGTATAAAAGACTTGCACGCGTAAACCGTCGACTCTCGATTCAAGTCCTGCGTCTGACTTTGCTTGTCGGAAATTTGGACAATAACAAGGAAGCAAGTCGCGGCCGGTTCCTAAAAAACACGGACGCAATGGCATAAACTGATGTATAATAAAGACAATCCATAACTCAGCACTTTTGAACCGACGACGGCATGACTGCGATCAGGAAAAACGGGCAGGAGTTTGAAAATGTCATAAGGGAAATTGAATTGAATAATGCGGAATAAGCCTGGAAACAGCGCGTTTTTCTGTTGCTCTGATCCAACATTCACGTCCGCGGATCATCAGGCAGGAACTTATGGAAAAGCCGGATACCGGCTAAGGAGGAAAGCATGGCGATCATTCAAGGCTTGGAATGGACCTTCAACACCGTTGCGGAAGAATATGACAAGTGGAGTCCCGAATATGTGCCGGAGTTGTATGAGGATTTGTTTGCTTATCAGCCATTGAGTTCAGACAGCGAAGTTCTGGAAATTGGGATCGGCACCGGCCAGGCCACAACGCCGATATTGAAAACCGGCTGCCGCCTGACTGCGGTGGAGCTGGGCGATCAGCTGGCAGCGCTGACGCGGAAGAAATTCAGCGACTATCCTGATTTTACCGTTGTGACGAGTGCATTTCAGGATTATGAAAGTCCGGAGAATCGCTTCGATTTGATTTACTCCGCTGCGGCTTTTCATTGGATCCCAGAAGAAATCGGTTATCCGAAGGTGTATGCGTTGTTAAAACCGGGCGGTGTGTTCGCGCGGTTTGCCAAGCATGGAAATTATCGGCAAAGCAATGAAGCACTGTATGAAGAAATTCAGAAGGTTTACGCTCAATATATGGCGTATTCCGCGCCAACGCCGCCGTTCACTGAAGTGGACGCGAAAAGAAGATCTGAGATCAGTCTGCGGTATGGCTTTGTGGATCAGAAAATCAGGATGTATTCAAGAAAACGATCTTATTCAGCGCAGGATTATGTTTCACTGATCGCCACGCAGTCGGATCATATTATTTTAGACAAAGCGTTGAGAGCGGATTTCTACGCCGCAATTCAAAATAAGATCGAATGCTTCGGCGGCAGAATTGAGCTGGTCGATACGATTGATTTGGAATTAGCCCGGAAGCCATGGGTCCGGACAGAAAGGTTTTAACGGAGTGTAAAAAAGTCAGAAGGGAGGAGTACAATGACGCTAACCCATCATGAGCAAGCCCTGCTTCTGCTTCGTTTTCTGCAGCAGCGGCAGCGGAAGGCGGAGCTGGAACAAACGTTGGTTTTGGCAGAAGCCCAGGGCAGTCCGCTGGTGATCCTCCCGCGGCAGCATATTTTTTCCTGGAAGAAGAAACCGAAAGTCGATGTGCAGGCTGTGCGTCGGGAATTAAGCGAAATTGAAAAACATCCGATTTCCCTGTCGTCACAGGCATGCCTGGAGATTGCGGCACAGTTTTTGAGGGACGCGAAACAGTCAGAGAACCGATCAGCCCAGACCGGTGCTGAATTGATTGAACAGGCGTTGAAGCTGGAAGCCCTGGCGGAGGACTACGACGCTGTGATCTCGCAAAGCTATGATACGCGTGAGGCGGAAGGACAACGAGTTCCGTTTACCGGCTATGTCGGGTATGCCCCTAACGTTCAGATTCCTTACGATCTGCCAAGAATGCGCGAACTGGGTGAAGCGATGAAAAGCAGCTTGAAAGAAACACAGCGCTTAGTGCATCAGTTGGCCTGGAGCCGGGAATGGGATGTTCAGCTTCTCTTAAAAGAAGAAGTGGAAGGCTTCAAGGATATTCAACTAAACGCTGCCCGCTTCCACGTCCGGGCCCGCTCGGAAATGGAAACGGCAAGTCGGATCCGCAATGCCTTAATCTGCTTCCTGCCACGATTTCTGGAAACTTTACTTGATGCTGAAAATCAGGATGAAAATCCCTGTTAATCGATGTTGATTCCAGATCAGACAAGAAAGGTGAACTTCCCAAAAGCATTGGAGAACGCTGAAATCCAATGCTTTTTTAATGTCAAAAAATCCTTGAAAAATATAAAAATTTCACAAAAAAGGATTGACATCCGCTTCGGAATCCATAAAATAGATAAAGGTAGACGATCGTCTATAAAGGAGGAAAGAAGAAATGAAGAAATTAGTTGCCCTCGTTCTGGCGGCGATGCTGCTGACAACGGGGTGCTCAACCCAAGCGCCGGAAGCCGCCGGCGGCATGAAAGCGGGAACCTATAAAGCTTCGGCAGCCGGCTTCCACGGCGATATTACGCTGGAAGTCACGGTAGACGCGGAAAAGATCACGGATATCCAGGTGATCGAGCATTCAGAAACAGAAGGAATCGGCGCGGCAGCGTTACCGGAGTTAGTCACGAAGGTTCTGGACAGCCAGTCCATCGGCATCGACGGCGTATCCGGCGCGACGGTCACGTCGAATGGTTTTAAAGCAGCGATGGAAGATGCGTTAACCCAGGCAGGCGCGGATATGGATAAAATGACAAAATCCGCCGAATCTTCTTCGGCGACAAAAGAAGAAGTGACGCTGGACGCGGATATCGTCGTCGTGGGCGGCGGGGCAGCCGGTCTGACCGCGGCCTTGTCTTCGCAGCAGAACGGCAATAATGTTATCCTGTTGGAAAAGACGGGCGTTGTCGGCGGCGCGAGCGCCATGGCAGGTGCAGGCACGATGGCCACAGGCAGCCAGTGGCAGAAGGAAGACGGTTTTGAAGATTCACCGGAACAGCTGAAAGCGGATATGTTGAAAAATGGTCATAATAACAATGATGAAGCGACGTTGGATATTTATGTCAATACGACCGGCGCGGCGTTCGACTGGCTGGTTTCCGAAGACGGCGCGAATGTTCCGTATGAAAGAGATGGCAAGCCAACCCGCAGTTATTCCGGCACCGGCCGCGGCGCAGGTGTGGTTTCCAGCTTAGCGGATACCTTTAAAACAGCGGGCGGCACGGTGATGACGAATACGCCGGCTACCGAACTGATCGTGGACAACGGCGTAGTCAAGGGGGTAAAAGCCAGCGACGACGCAAAGAACTATACGATCAACGCCAAAGCGGTGATCCTGGCCACCGGCGGCTTCGGCGCTAATGATGCAATGGTTCCGGAAGCCTATAAGCAGTTCGTTTACGCCGGTCATGCGGGCGCAACGGGTGATGGCCTGAAGATGGCAGAAGCGGTGAACGCGGATACCTTCAACATGGAATTCGTCAATACGCAGCCCAACTCGATGATTCTGCCAAGCGGCTTAGGCCAGTATTGCAACCCGGGTGTCGGTGCAGCTTATTCCGCTTCCGGAGCGTTCCTGGTCAATCAGGACGGCGTGCGCTTCGCAAATGAAAAGGGCAACGCCTGGGATCTGATGCAGGAAATGAAGAAGAACTCAACTCAGTATCTGATCATGGATCAGACATCCTTCGACGCTTTCAACAAGGGCATGACGGGATCGAAGATCTATTCGGATGAAGATGTTGAAAAGTGGCTGGCCAACGACGGCGAAGGCAATCCGTTCATGGTCAAAGCGGATTCGTTAGAAGATCTGGCGAAGAAAATGAACCTGCCGGAAGGCGCATTAACCGAAGCGGCGGCGAAGTTCAACGAAACGGCAGCCAAGGGTGAAAAAGATGAATTCGGCCGCGAACTGACCGCACCGTTAAGTGAAGAAGGTCCATATTACGCATTGCAGCAGTATATCCGTTACTATGCGACGCTGGGCGGACTGCGCATCAACGACGGGATGCAGGTGCTGAACACGGAAAAACAGCCGGTTGAAGGCTTATACGCAGCTGGTGAAGTTGTCGGCGGACTGGAAGGCGACGTCTACATGGGCGCTACGCTGTTCGGCTGGGCAGTAACCAGCGGATATAACGCAGGCAACGCCGCTTCCGCAGCGATTGCGAAATAAGTTACAGACTTCATAGATTTAATAAAAAAGCCATAACCAAGGTTTCTGATTTGTGTCAGCAGCCTGGTTGCGGCTTTTTTTATTCTTCTTGCAGCCTAAAGAGAATCCGTGGAAGCAGGATTTGAAATAGATCAAAATGTTCCGAAAAAGATCAATGTGAATACTCTAGGATGAAACGATCGCAAAGTGAGGGAGACTTCCTTGAATAATTAAGGTTGGAAACAAGAGAAATTGTAGGATACTGAAATAGAAGGTACAATACTGAAAGTCAATAAAATATAAGTATTATGAGTAAAGGCCTTGTTTATCGAGCCTGGTAAAAATCATCTTAAAAACTTCTGTCACTGATAAGATGGTTTGGGGTACATGGGAGAACTTTGCAAAGATCATCACGAGTTATATGATAGTGTTGATATAGTTGATCTTTCGGAGTTTGATACAATTCGTAAGGTTGAATCTTGGTTATATCTTCAAAAGTATAAAGTTTGATATCGATTGAGAAAAAGTGATTATTTTCCGGAAGAACCATTTGTCTTAATCCCAATTTTACTTTTTCGATGTCAAAGTCCTTGATATTTTCTTCATTTATCCCGATATATATTGTGCTATCATTTTTAAAAAGGAAATAGTGAATAGCTTGTTCTTTTGTAAAAACAGGATAATAAACTTCGCAAGAGTCAATTGTAGCATTCAAATCAGGTTTATACTGACCTAGACCAGCAAATTGAATCGTGTGAGTGAAAATATAAGGAAAAGGGAACATGGCATCTAATTTTGGTTCCAAATATTCGTAAATTGACAAGTTTATGAAAAATTGGTTTAAGCTACTGCAAAAAAAATAAGGTGCAAGCTCTTTTCCTGTAATGGTTCCATAATCCTCGTCAAAAAGACTTTCTTCAATCGGGTAATACAAGGCATATTGTTCAGGAGATAATAAATAATCTAAGGAAATAATACCTTCATAAAATTGATGCTTTTTGTCGGTATACTCTAAATATAATTCTGAATTATAAGACGATTTTTTGAAGAATAAAGGTTGTATCGCATCATGATAATAGGATTTTATTGCATGATCGAAATAAGGTCTTAAGTCAACAAGTTTCTTAAGATCGTCTTCGGAACAGTTAAGACAAGGCACTTCATATACTGTTTGTAAATTGTCTGGTGAAATAGAGCTGCTTATAGTATCAGAAGGACTTGAAAAATCACAAGTGTTGATCATGAGAATAAAAAGTAAAAAAACCGAAGCAGGGATAAGGATCAAAAGAATTCTTTTCATGGAAAACCCTCTTTTCTGATAACAATCTATACGAATCAAAATAAAGCATCCGGAGAGATACCGGATTTAGAAATAAATTCAGGATCTATATCAATAAGTTATGACCTTAAAGAAATCGTTCAGCTTTCGGATTCCTTATTTTTGTTATGCCTTTTCATCTTTCTCAGTTCTGTTCTCATTTTTTTGCATAGAACGTAATAATAGAATTAGCTTCCATGACATTTCTTCTACCAAGAATAGAAAGATGATTCTAGTGTTTCATCTGCTTATTCCAAGGATGTAAGGCAATCTATGAGAGAAACTATAAATTTCTATTCTTATGCTGCAATTGAGAGTTTTTGTGCTCAATATTGCTGATTCGTAAAATAGGAATCACGGGAACTAAGAGTTGAGCTTCTTATAGTCTTTTCTTTATAAGATCCAAATTCTTCTAAATTAGGCTCAATGATTGTATTGTCATCAACATAATCGATGAAACAGCCCTTTGTTTGAAAGTGGTTTGGGAAAATTTTGATGATTCTTTCCATCATAATAATTTCATCTTTTTCATCAAAAGTATCTTCATGGACAACGAGTTTAACTTCATAAATCCCAGATCTATTTTTATCGATGTGCGAGGGGTTTAAGTTTTTTTTCTCACCGGAATCGCCAATCCGCCTTATAAAACAGCCGATATCCGGGTACCCCGAAGTTATCTCCTGACAATAGGCGTAGGAAAGAATTTTGGACTGAATTGGAATCATATTTTCCTGTGTGCATTCAATAGGCGTGTTAGACAGAAAATCAAATAAGCTCCAGGTAGGATGATGCGTATAGTAATAATAAGGTATTTTGCCAATATCCGTATTCGTGTGTTTTTTATATGAACAAAGCGCGATGGGGAGAGTCTGATTGAAATAACAATCAGAAGGTTCATTGAAAGAATAAAGGATATTTTCAGAATTCCAATAATAATAAGTCATATAAATTCGAGGAACAGAGATAAATACGTTAAAAAGTGAAGTGAATATGATGAGAAGAATACATAAAAAGCGACAAAATTTATTGAGAATGAACATGAAATCACCTCTAAAAAATTATATCAGAAAAAGAAATGAATTAACAAAATATTCGAAATGGATAAAATGCCTGCCTCATTTTTTTCCTTTCTAAAATAAAGCTGGTAAAAGATGCAGGAAGAAATATCGATTCTATAAAAATGGAGATCCCATTCTTTACCAAAATAAGAAGTTGACATTCCAGGTCTACGATTATAGACTTAAGATAGATCAAGGAGTAACCACAGAGAAACAGGGGGTGTTTTCATGACAAAGAAAAATAAAATTCACATGGGAATGAGAAAGACGGGGATCTTCATCCTGATTTTAATTCTGATCGGCGGCTGCGCTTTCAACAATACCGGACATGAAGGGCTGGGGGAAAAGTCACAGCCTGACCCAGAGATGACGCCGACGCCCATTCCGGTGAATTCTGAGGTCAGCGAAAATTCGGCAGCCAAGGAAGAACGCCCGGTCATGACGGAGGCGGAAATCAACCGCATGGTATCGAAGCTTCCAGAGGATGGGATTTACTATGGCTCGGCTGATGGGCGCTGGGGTGAAATCGAGGTCGCAGTGACAATTGAAAATGGCCTGATCACGGCAATCGGAGTCGATCAATACGAAACCCCAGGCTTAGGCGATGACGCTTGTGATCGGATGGTCAAGCGGATCATTGAATCGCAGACAACCGCGGTGGATACCCTCGGCGGTGCGACCATCAGTTCAGAAGCCTTAATTGAGGCGGTAAACCAGGCGCTGAACATGGAAGGAAAATAAGCAGAAACGAGGGTGTAGAAATGAAGCAGTTCGCTATTATCGCGGCAGGTTTAGGCCTTGCCGCCTTCTTCGGGATCAAATCAAGAATCACACGCTCTGCCAATTCACATGGAAAAGCGGCCTGTCGGATGTTCATGCTCAGCATCGCGATCTTCCTTTGCTTTTTGCCTTGTCTATTTTTAAAGCAGGTTTTCGGCCTGTGGATGCTGGGGATCGCGGTATCTTTCGTTTTCTATCTTCGTGATCGGATGAAGCTCCGGAAGATTCCGGTTCAATCGACAGCGCAATCCGATGTGTTTATCCTGAACACGCCGACAGCTTTTGCGGCGGGAGGCAATGATCCGCGCATTTACATACCGGCCAAGATTCAGGACGATCAGCGCCGCTGGATTCTTGCGCATGAACGATATCACCTCCGGCATCATCATCTGTTCATAAAACAAGTCCTGGTTGTATTCCGACTTGTGTTCTGGTTTAATCCCGGGGCCTGGCTGCTTTACCGTCTAGGGATTCAGCGCTTGGAACATCGCTGCAATACCGCGGTTGAAAGTCAGCTGACATTCGCTGAGAGAATCGCGTACCGCCGCCTTCAGCGCCAGCTTCATGCGCCGCAGAATCTTTGGGCCATCGGCTTCAGTGATTCACCGCAGCCCTCCGGGACTCCTTCGGAAACGGAAAACGAAAACGCCGCAGGTGAAAAGCCGCGGAGCGATAAGAAGCTCATCGTTCTGGCGGCTGTCGTTCTGCTTGGTTTCCTCTTGACCGGCGCGGCGGCGATGTCCTTCATCCTGGGAACACCCAAGAGCTTCGGCCATGACCAGGCAGCGCTGGAAAAACTGCTGGAAGCCAATCCGCGGGCGGGACGGGAAGTCACGGTGCTGGCGAACCTGCCGGAAGCGTTGAACGCCTACGAATGCTCACTGCTGCCGCTGAACAACCGCCAGGAAATCATCGTGTTTTTAGATCAGGACGGCCTGCCGCAGGCACAGCTAGTCTATGATCTGGCGCGGGATCAACTGGTAAAGGCCTATCTGCCTGACGCGGACAGTGCGCTGAGCGAAGAATTGTGCTTGCAGGCAGCACAGATCGCCGGTCGTTTCTATGCCGATGAAAGAGTTTTGAAACAAGCCCGGGATAAAGCGCTGGAAACCTCCGGCGGCGAATTGATCGCGATTAACGAATGTCAGGCCTTTCCGGAATTTGAGCCTTTTCAGCTTCGCTATGGCCCTGTGGACGAACGTCAGTTCTATATCGAAATGGGACCGGATTACAAGCTTCTCTGGGACCGGGACAATCACCAGCTGGATTTAAAATCGGGGGCGTTCAGCCAGACTGCGATCAGCGATCAGCGGCTTGCGGAAATTGCGGCCCAGACGGCAGGCTTTTATGAACAGTCCGTCGATCAGACGCAGCTCTGTTATATCCGCGACGATCACACGATTCTCTGTCCTAATGATTATTATCGCATTCCTGAGGCGATCCCGTACGTCTATCCGGTTACGCAGCCGGAAATTCTCTCTGATTCGCTGGATTATGGAGTTCAGGGACTGGACATGGCGAGTCAGACAGGAAATCTGGAAGTGCTGGCAGCGGCCGCCGGCCGGGTTGAGAAAATCGGTCATAATGAGCCATGGGGAACGTATATGATTATCAATCACGGCCATCGCAAAACTTTCTATGGCGGATTAAGCGATGAAGTCTGGCTGGGAACGCGGCGGGAGGTGGAGCCGGGACAGGTCATCGGCTTTATGAAGGATGACGGCACGGCAACGGCGCATGTGCATTTTGCCATGCTGGAAAACAATCATGCCGCTGCCGACAGCCGGCCTTATCTGGAATATTCGATGCTTCAGGCCAAGCATATCGAAGTGCCAATCCGTGTCAGCGCCACCTATGCGATTGACAAGACGCAATGGGAGGAAATTGAACAGGTGGTTAAAAAAAGCGACGCGTTCGAGGAATATATGCCGGGCTTTACACCGAAGGCAGAACATAACTATGGCTCGGTTATTTCGGAGATCATGATTACCGCGCAGCCGAACGATTTTTCCACCGTGACGATTGTTCAGAACGCTTCGACGGGGGAAGTGGAAGTCAGCCGGAGCTACTTATTTAAGGAAAAGATGGACGAAGTCCTTCCTGACGTACCGCTGGAATTGATCTTGAATGTCACAATTAAACAGGAGGCAGGCAAGTCGTCGGTGGCGATCACAGCGAACGTCGATCTGAGCTATCATCTATATTATGCGGAAGGGATTTATAATCCTGAGAAACGAATTCTGATTCAAAATGACGTTACGATGAGTTATATGGATGCAAGCGAGGAGATGCGCAGCGCAGTCACGGCTCAGATCGAGGAACTGCTGGAAAAGACGCAGCGGATTGATGAAAAAGCGCTGGATCTCAGCGAGCAGATCATTCAGATCATCACGCAGGGACAAGCTGCGGCATGGGACCACAGTTCGCTTTATGAAGTGCTGGGACGCTGAAACGGGTTAGAAAAGCTGGAAAACAATGAAAAAGAAATCAAAAAGCATCAGAATCTTGATGATCCTGACGGCTGTGGCTGGAACGCTGCTTCTGATCGATCATTTTGAACGAATGGATTTCACCCGGCCTCAACAGATTGAACGCAGTGTTCTGCGCAATTTATCCAGACAGTTTAAGCGCCGGTTTGTCATCCAGCAGATGACATGCTCGGAACGAGGCTGCGATGGTTACGTCGCGGAGGAAGACTATCCTGATTATCCGATTTATTTCAGCTATCCCGGATACTTCTACCGGGATTACTTCTTCCATAATCAAGGCATGCGCGGCAACGTCGACACCGTGCGGGTGCAGCGTGTCCTTGAAACTTATTTTAAGAATGAGGGAGAAACCGCTATTTCCTCTGTGAATGTGAATTTGCAATGGGACGCTTCGCTGTTGGCTATGCTGGATGCGTTAGACCGGGATCCCACGATTGAAGAACTGAGTGAAATTCCATTTTTCATCAAGATCTGGCAGCCGGAATTCACTGAACAATCATCGGGCAGGGCTCAATTTCCACGGCTTGTTCTTTCAATCGAGGATCCAGGTCAGGTGGAGTCGGTAATGGAATTGCTGCGCTTCCAGTTCCCGAACTGGATTCTGCCGGACGAATAAACTTAAACTTTTTAGTTGAGGGATCAGCCGATATTTTTATCCCATGAATCTTTCCAGAATCCGGAATAAGAATAGAGTCGTTATCAGCTTTTCTTTCTTCCCCCTCTGTGGAAAATAATGGAAAAAAACAGACAGGATTCCTTCACGATGTTCCTTCGGGTCAGACCAAGCTGACGCTGTGGGAACAGATCGTTTTCTGCCAAGGAACATCGTCTGTTTTTTAATTTGGTAAATTCTTGGGCTTAAAGGAAGCCTGGCCTTCAGAAGGTATAAAAGGGGATATCCACACTCCCCCTTCGCCATCACTCTAACGTTTCCGGGAAGTGTCGATCAACAGATCATATAAACTCGACGTCGTCATCGAAGCCGCTTTGACCAGCTTGGACGGCGGCAGCCGCAGCCAGCGTTCGCATAGCCATTGCAGCTGACGCCAGCTTTTTTCCAGCGGCGCAGCGCAGCGGTAATAGAAGAAGAAGCGGACATCCTGTTCGTCCCAAACCACAGATTTGTCGTTGATCCAGAAATAGATTTCACTTTTTTCTAGCGCCGCCGTTTCCCCGCCGAGAAACGCAATATGATTGGCGGTGGGAATGCGGTTGATTTTGGAAGCAGGATTGACCCGCCTTGCTAATGAGACCGGCATGTCATCCAGAACCTTGTTGAGTTCTTTTTTCTGACGGATCCGCGTCGTACCGGCAATGACTCTGAAGTTGCGGTTCAGCCAGTCGCGCAGCGGCGTGTATGGATCAAAGCTGGCTTCAGTGTATCGCTTTTGCGCAAGGGCTGGGAAGTAGAAAACATTTTCCGGCGGAATTCCCGGCAAATTCGGGATATCCGTCCAGATCAGATCAGAAGCGTTGCTGGACTGCTGAAACAACACGGTAAATTCTACCGGCTTGAACAGAAAGAGCGGAGCGGTGCCGGACAGCGTCGGAAAATGGGTATTGATCCGATCCAGCCATTTTTGCGCCGCCCCCAGCCCCTGGCGGGCGACAATCCAGACGGTAAACATCGGTTCAGTACTCAAAGGTTTAAGATAAGGAAGCAGACATTTAGCCGCCTGCTGCTTAAAGTCATAGGACAGCGGAGCATGGAAGCAGTCCTCAATACAGCGGGTCAGTTCCAGCGCCAGCCCCTCGCTTAAGGGATCGCAAAGCCAATCATTAACGATCAGGGGAAACGGCGGCATCGCAAACGCCCGACGGATATCCAGCTGGGTCAGCCAGCCGGACACGTTCTTCTGGAATGCTGGATTCTTGAGAAACTTGAAGGGATAACGCCGTGCCAGATGGTTGAGAATCGGCGCGGCAATTGTCGATGAAGCTGCGGCGGCTTCCACGATTGAAATGCTCAGATCCCGAAGCGCCGTCGTCAGGACTTCTAAAAAACGCCGGTTTTCTTCGGAATCGAGATAAACGGTTGGATCCAGCCGTTGAAATAAGGCGTCGACAAAAGCGGCCGCCTGGCGATCACGCGGCATTTTCCATTGTTCGTCAGTCAGCGTCAGCCGCAGCATTGGATCCCGCCGGCAATGACAGAGAATCAGCCCGGCGATTAAAGCCTGGCAGTCGGAATACGATAACGTCAGCGAAGGCACCGCTTTCAGACATTCTTGAATGATTGGCCATAAGGCGGAAACCGTTCGCTGCTCCCGCTGGAAATCGCCGGGCAGCACAGGAATCCGGTTCAGTCCCGCTTCCGGCTTGCTGGCGAGCAGCAGCGACTGCCAGATCAGGCAGTACCGTTTTTGCAATTCACTTCCGCGCACGGTAAAACGGACGTTTTTGCCTTCGCCTTCCGGCTGCAGCGCCAGTTCAAACGTGGCCAGCTGCGTCTTTGCGATCAGAATGATTTCCGGAAGCCAATCCTCTGAAATCTGGAATTCTTCAATCAGTCCCGGCCATGTCAACGACTTGGGCGAAGCGAGAATCCGGCATAAAAGCAACGCTGTCAGTATCCGTACGTCGCTTTGTTCATCCCACTGATACTGCTGCGCCAGGCGGTTGAAAAAGGTTTCGGCCAGCTGCGGTTCTACGACGATCAGCTGATATCCATGCCCCCGCTGGCCGGTAATCCGGCAGCCTGTGTCGGATTTCAGACTGGTGCTCAGAAAACCCAGCTCACGCCGGACAGTGTCGGCGGACAGTCCGCAAAGATCAGCCAGTTTATCACAGCTGACCGGTTTTTTATGTGTTTTTAAAGTTTTGAGAAGCTTTGCTTCCCGTTCTGTGATTTCCATAGTGATATCGTTGTCCTTTAACCTATATTATAAGAAAGAACAAGAGGAAGGGCAACCCGGCAATCATGGGACGACGCTGGGAAAAAAGGGCAGGGAGTTCTTCGCTCAGGAAAAGCGGATCCCGGTTCATTCCTTTCCTCTGGCGGGAGATTGGGCGTTTTTGGGGAAATTTCAGCTGCGCCGGGTGTGATGAATTTGTTAAAGTTTTTCCGTGAATTGGAAATGGATATCCATCCTGAATTTTATCAGGCTGTGCCGGTCAGCGCTTCAGCGTGCAAACCAGAAAGATCCGATCAGGCGTACTTTCAGATCCGTGAAGGAGAAAAAATCACTTCCCGGGTGTTTTGCCATTTCTTTTTTATTAGCGGCCATCTCCGCGGATTTGCATTTTCTTCAAAATCCAGCCGGGAACGCAAACGGGGTTAAAAGAAGACTTGACAATTAAAGCCTACAAATGTAGACTTTGGGTAGAAATAGACAGAAAGCGAGGATCAGACATGAGATTAACATCCGCGGAATTTCGATTTATGGATCTGTTGTGGGATCGGGAGCCGGTTTCATCTGGAGAGCTGGTCGCTGTGTGCGATCAGAAGTTCGGATGGAAAAAATCGACGACCTATACCTTCATCAAGCGACTGCAGGAAAAGGGCGTGATCGCCAATGAAAAATCGATCGTCCGGGCGCTTTACAAACGTGACGAATGTGAACGCGAGGAAAGCGGCGAAGTGGTCGATCAGGTGTTTAAAGGCTCGCTGCCGCAGTTTGTCACCGCCTTTTTGCAGGACCGCAAGCTGTCTGAAAAAGAAATCGACGAACTGAAAGAATTGCTGGACCGTCAGAAAAAGCAAAAATGAACACGCTGACGACTCTTTTTCAGACAATTCTCAACATGAGTCTGGCCGCCAGTATCGTCGCTGTCGCGGTCATGATCGCGCGTCTTCTGCTTAAGAAAGCGCCGAAGATTTTCTCCTATGCTCTGTGGACGTTCGTTTTAATCCGGTTGGTGCTGCCGTTTTCCTTTACCAGCCGGGTCAGCGTATTGACGGTGGCGAATCCCTCCGTTTCCGAGCGGGGCGGGGTGCAGTTTGTCGTACCTTCCGCCAATCAGCCGGTATCGGCTGTTCCGCGGCCGGTGATCAAGACTGGGGATCCGGCGGCGAATCTGTCCGGAACAGGCATAAATTCTGAAACCAGCGTTCACGGTGGTCAGGAACCGGTGTCTTCCGGCGCAGCTTTGCCGCAGTCCGGCAGTCAGACCGGGACGGAAGCGATGACGTCTGCCCCGGCATCGCCGATTTCCCCCATTTTACAAGTTGGCAGCGTGATCTGGGTGATCGGCATGATCGCTTATGCCGGCTTATTGATCGCCAACAGTTTAACGCTGCGCCGCCGGCTGCGCTATGCGATGCGGGTCAGGCAGAATATTTACGAATGCGAGGCCATCAGCTCACCGTTTATCTACGGTCTGATCCATCCGAAAATTTATCTGCCGATGGATCTGGATTCCCGCCAGCGCAAATATGTGCTGACACATGAACGCGTGCATCTGCGGCGGCATGACTATGTGTTTAAAATGATCGGTTCGCTGCTGCTGATGTTCCACTGGTTCAATCCGCTTCTGTGGTATGCCTATATCCTGATGAGCAAGGATATGGAAATGGCTTGCGATGAAGCGGTGCTGGGCCGGCTGGGAAGCGGCGGCCGGGTGAATTACGGCATGACTTTATTGCAGTTTGCGTCGAAGCCGACGATCACCGCGCTGTCGTTCAGCGAAAGCAACACAAAGCTCAGGATCAAGAATATCCTGAATTATAAGAAACCAACGTTCTGGGTGCTGGCGGCCGGGATTGTGGCATGCCTGCTTTTAGCGGTGCCGTTATTGAGCAATCCGGCTTTCGGCAAGGATCAGCGGGAGATCAACGCTCTGCTGAAGGAAGCGGAAGACGCGCATATTGAAAACGTGCTCATGACGGTCAACCTGAACGAACCGTATAACGAGTATCAATGGTCGATTATTCCGATGATGGATCAGGATCTTGTGATAGTGATCGGCGAGCAGAATTTGGAGCGCAAAGTCACTGTGGCGTATAATTTTAAAAACGCGGAAGTAAAGGCGGCAGTGCTGGAAACCGCAGCCTGGGGTGCGGAGCAATGCGCGGGTTTAGGCGATCTGTTTTACCATTTATATGTCGATGAATCAGTGATTCCGGAGGCGCTGAACAACGTCAATCTGGCGCTGGGGGATCATTTGACAACGCTGAGTTACTGCACGATATTCGAGCCGTTAGGACCGATTTCGCTGAGCTATGGATCGAATTCCGATCAGCTGGTAGCGCAGTTCACGAAGATCGGCGGGACGGATTCCGGTCAGCTTGTTTACGATAAGAACTCGGGCCGGTATTGGATCAACAGTGCGGCGGATCAGCTGGGACTTCCTGAATCGTTCTGGGATGAGTTTGTCGATTATGTCCTGCTTTATGATCAGCAGGAAATTGTCCAGAATTCCACGTGCGCGGTGTTGGAAGACGGACGGTTCAGCTGTCCGGAAAGCTTCAGTTCTCTGCCGCTGGGTGCGCAGCAAGTCGCACCGTTAGTGGCCTGGAATGAAACCCATGAACTCAGCGAAGATTACGGCGTGATCGGCTGGGATCTGATCGACGATCAGACTGAAGACCGCACACAAATTCCGGTTTTGGCCATGGCCGGCGGTACGATCCGGGAGATCGGCGAGGATGAACAGGGCCGGCGGTACCTCGTGGTTGATCATCCGAGCTTGGGGATCAGTGCGTTCTACGGCGGCTTGAATGACAGAATATACCGCACGGAAGGCGAAGAAATCTATAATCCGGGTCAGCTGTTAGGCTATCTGTCGACGGACAACCTGCCTGAGGATCAGCGGCCGGCGCTGCATTTCGCGGTGATGTCCGGCGGCGAAACGCTGGGCGATCTGGTACCTTATCTGCAATACGCGATGGCTTCGCCGGTGAAGATCAACGTTTTTGAAATTCTGGATCTCACGTTTGAGATCGATGAGGAAAAGCTGGCGCTTATGGATGCGATCGTCGCTGAATCGGACGCTTATTCCGAATATGCCGGCCGGCGCGCTGTCATTGAGCGGACGTATGCTCAACAGAAAGGGATTTCGCTGACAGCGCAGGCTACCGATTTTCCGACGTTGAATATTTCGCAGGAGGTCGGAACGAACAAGCTGTATATCGACCGCGGCTACCGGTTGGATGAAACGGTGCGCGATGTGATTCCGGGCGCGGACGGGAATTTCCTGATCAACGTGACTCTGGACCGCAGCCCAACGATGGGCAACCATACGAATTATGAATGCAATGCGTATTTCCCTGAGCTTCAGGTCTGGCTGAATACAACCTACAATCCAAGTACGGGACAGTATTCCACCACGGATGTCAACATGGAAGACGAAGCGCTGATGGAGGCGACGTATGCGGTGTTCGACGAGCTGAACGGGAGAATCCTCAGAACTGATGAGCGGGCGCTGGATCTGGCTTTGCAGCTGATTCAGGTGATGACTGACGAACAACCGGCGGAATATAAGCTGGAGCCGATGGCTTCCTTATTCCAGGAATAAAAGAATAACTGCGGAGCTTCCCTTTTGAAGTCCGGCAGAAATAACATGTAAATAAACAGAAAAAGACCGGCGAACTATCAGGCAGAGAGGGAGGAATCCACTGCCGACCGGTCTTTTTCTGCGTTTTTGGTATTTAGTTTCTTGAGATGGATCGTGATTAGCGGCGACCGGACAACCAGTTCAGCGATCCTCTCTGTCCAAGTTTAAAGCGAAGAGCGCAGAACCAACGCATCAAGTCAAGTTCAGCGTTCGTCATTTTTTCTGTTAAGCCGTAAGAATAGTGGAAAAAAACAAGTGGAAAAAACAGCGTAATCTGGCGGAATTCTTGGCTGACGGGAGACTCAGGGACAAGAACTGGAACACCAGTGAAAAAACGGCTGCAGGATGATCTATAAAACATACTTATATATAATGAATAATAGCTTATAGATTAGAATTGATTATTGGACAATTTTTACCAACTGCGCTAAGATATCTGGTGTGGAAGCGCTATCAGGCGCGAAACAAGGAGAAAGAAAAATGAAACTGAAGAAACTCTCTGCACTTCTGGCAGCTGGTTTGCTCTGTTTGACCGCAGTCACCGGCTGTTCTCAAACACCGGCCGCTCCGGAAAAAGAAGCGACTCCGACGCCATCTTCCGACGTCACAACGATGCGTGTCGCGACATGGAACATCGATTCCAAGGCGCATCCGGACATCAAGGAAATGTCCAACATCATTCATGAACGGGGAATCGAAATCATGGGCTTCCAGGAAATCGATATCCTGAACACCCGCAACGACTACGACATGGCTCAGGACTTTGTCAATGACAATTACCCCTACGTCCACTTCGCCAAGGGACGTGACTTCGCTGACGGCTATTTCGGCGTCGGCACGACTTCTTCTTTAGAATTCCAGGAAATCAGCTCAGTTCCAATTGAGAGCACGGGCAGTAAAGCCACCAAAACGCTGGAACGCGTCGTTGTTGAAAAAGAAGGCAAGCAGATTGCTTTCTATGTCACGCATACCAGCTGGGAAAACAACGATCTGCGCCGCCGTCAGTTCACAGAAATCATCGAACGACTGGCTGCCGATCCGATTCCGTACAAGATCTTAGTCGCGGACTTCAACGCCGACCAGAGTCTGTATGAATACGATATCTTCAAAGATAATTATAATGTGTCCAACGGTAAAGACGGTGTTTGGTTTGATTCGTTCAACGGCACTGACGATTCGATGAAGGTCATGACCGTGGACAACATCATCACGACGAAAAACATCAACATTACACATGTCGAAACTTACCACTCCGATATGGCTGACCATGATCTGATGTTTGCGGATATCGAGTTGCTGGACGAAGCGGCGCCGATGATCGAGCATGACCGCGCGCTGGGCCAGGATGTCACGGCGACCAGCACAGCTGACGATTCCCATCCTTACAACATGGTTGACTGCGATGAAAAAACAGTCTGGCAGTCCGGGGAAGGCGAACAGGAAGTCATTCTGACGCTGGATCGTCCGTATAACGCGAAGAAACTGGGAATCCAGTGGGGCGAAAAAGCACCGGAAAACTTCAGCGTTGAAACTTCGGTCAACGGCACGGATTACGTCGCGGTTGCCAGCGGTACAAAAGACACGGCAGAAATCGCTTTGAACGGCGAAGTCAAATATGTGAAGCTCGTTCTGGACGCAGTTGAAGGCGGAAGCCAGATCGCAACGTTAAGCTTCTATGGTGATTGGATCACGCCGACAGCCGGCAGTGATGCAAGCCTGCTGGTTAACGGCGATATGGAAAGCGAAGAAGGCTGGACCTTAACCAATGCAACAGAAGAAGGCAATGCGGAATTCGCGCTGACTTATGAAGAAGCGGAAGCTGGAAACAAAGCGGCGAAGATCACGAAGACCGGCGCGGATGCCGGCGATGCTTCGCTCGAACAGACTGTTGAAGTACAGCCGAACGAACGTTACCAGTTAAGCTTCATGCACAAGACGGATACGCTGCATTCCGGCAACTTCTGTTATGAAATCAATCAGATGGATGCGGAAGGCAACACGATTTCCACACATCTGGCGAAGCTGACGGACAACCTGAACATGAGCGCAGATTTCCGGAAGTTTGATTACAACGTCATCACTGCAGCGAATGCAGCCAGCGTGAAGATTGCGCTGCATGTCGTCGGTGAAGGCGAAGGCAGCCTGTGGCTGGACGACGTCACATTCAAGGAAGTCGTTCCAACGGAATGCGTCTATGTCAAAGCGGATAAAACAGCGCTGAAAGTCGGTGAAACCGCAACTCTGAGCGCAGACGTTCTGCCGAAGACCGCCAATGATATCCACATGAACTGGGTATCGTTAGACGAAAGCATTGCCACGGTCGATGAAAACGGCAAGGTCACCGCGAACGCGGCGGGCAAAGTCTTAGTCGGCCTGCTGAGCGACAGCGATCTGTTAGCGGAAAGCTACGTTCTGATCACCGTCGAATAAACAAAATAAGATTAAAGAAATGGCGTCCCGAAGGGGCGTCATTTTTTGGCAAATTCTGTTCACGACAGGAATAAGATACATTAGCGGCTTAACCAATCTGGTGTAATTGTACGAATTAGTTTTGAATTATGCTATGATGATAGAAAAGAAATGAGGGATGAGCGATGGTGAAGCTCCGGTTTCCGGATCAAACGGAAATTGAAATTCCAAACGGAACGACGATTGCCCAGCTGGCGGCGGAACAGGAAAACCCGCGGGCGCTGGCAGGGGGAATCCTGAATGGGAAGGTTCATGATTTGAATTACCGCTTAAACAAAATCGGCGCTTTTGAATGGATTACGCGCGGCAGTCTGATCGGTCAGATGATGACGGAACGCACGCTGAGCTTTTTATTCATTACCGCGGTGCGGCTGTGTTTCGATGGGCTGGATGTACTGATCGAGCATTCGCTGGCGGGCGGCTTGTACGGTACGCTGATCCGCAAAGAACCCGTGACTTTGGCAGAGCTGGAACAGGTTGAAGCGAAGATGCGGGACATGATTGCGAAGAAAGAACCGATTCACCGGCGCGTCGTTTCCAAAGCGGAGGCTGTGGCTCATTTTGAAGCGCTGGGGATGCCGGATAAAGCCAGTCTGCTGCGGCAGCGGACATCGGCGAAATGCAGTATTTATACCTGCGCGGGAGTCGACGATTATTTTTACGGCGTGATGCTTCCGGACGCTTCGTGGATCGGCCCGTTTACGCTGCGGAAGGTGCATCAGGGCTTCTGGCTCAGCACTGAAAAAGAGTTTATCGATCAGCCCAAGCTGTTCGAAGTTTACCGTCAGTTTGAACGCCGGGGACAAGAAACCGGAATTTCGATGGTTTCTCAGCTTAATGAGAAAATCCGCGAGGGCTGTCTGCCGCAGCTGATCAAGGACAATGAAAACCGCGTAGCGCGGGATTTAGATACGCTGGCGGATCAGATTGCTGCTCGTCCGGAATTGAAAATCGTTCTGATTGCCGGACCCAGCTCCGCGGGAAAAACAACCTTTTCGCGCCGCCTGGCATTCGCCCTGCATGAGCGGGGACGAAATCCGATCGCAATCTCAATGGACGATTTCTTCCTCAACCGCGAAGACAGTCCAAGACTGCCGGATGGAACCCATGATTATGAGAATATCGAATGTCTGGATCTGAAACTGTTCAACGCGTCGATGGAAGCACTGATCAGCGGTCAGCCGGTCGTGCTGCCGACCTATGACTTTAAGCTGGGCGAGAAACGCTTCGTCCGCGATCCGCTGACGCTGAAGCCGGATCAGATCCTGATACTGGAAGGACTGCACGCGCTCAATCCGCGCAGCTCGGAAAAAATTGCGGAAGCCGCGAAGTTCCGCGTGTATATCAACGCTCTGACGCATCTGAACCTGGACCGGCACAATCGGATCACAACGACGGATTACCGCTTAATCCGCCGGATGACGCGTGATTATCAGTTCCGCGGCCGCAGCGTGCAGAGTACGCTGGATGGCTGGGAACAGGTGAAAGCGGGAGAGGATCGTTATATTTATCCGTATCAGGAACAAGCTGATTTTTTGTTCAATACGTCAATGGATTATGAACTGCCGATCTTAAAAACGATTCTGGCGCCGCTGTTGGATCAGGTGCCGGTAGCGGCACCGGAATATATCGAGGCTAACCGGATCCGCCGGCTGCTTGCGTATTTCGACGGCGGCGATCCGACGCTCGTGCCGCATGATTCCATCTTGGCGGAGTTCATCGGCGGCAGTGTGTTTGAGGAATAATCCGGGAAACTTCTGGTCGAGCGGCTCCTACTTCCGGTTGATTGCCGGATTGATCATCCGGGGTTATGATGGAAATCAGAAGCGAGGAGGAAGCTTATGAAACAATCAGGAAATACGATGGGGATGGTCATTGCCAGTCTGCGGAAGGCTCAGGGAATGACGCAGGCCGAGCTGGCGGAAAAGATGCAGGTGACGGATAAAGCGGTATCGAAATGGGAACGGGATTTATCCTGCCCGGATATTCAGTCGCTGCCGCGGCTGGCGGAAATCCTGGAGGTCTCTGTGGAGGAATTAATGCAGGGCGAAACCCGTTCCGCGTCGTTAGTGAAGCGGATCAACGAGATCGTGGATCTGGTGCTGAATGCGCTGGTGGTTGCGATGGGCATCGCGTTAGTCGTGTGTTCTGTTTTAAAGACGCTGGAACCCACGAGCGGTTTCCAACTGGCAGGTCTGGGGCTGGCCAGTGCGGGGATATTGTTTCTGCGGCAGGATAAGGGAATCCGCTAAGTAGAATTTTTATTTCTGGTACAGGATTCAGCGAGCAGAAATAGAATGCTTTTGTGAAATCTAGTAAATTCAGACAATGCAGGCAAATAAAGAGGCTGTGACAGATAAGGGATAGGAAAAAATAAAAAAATGCGTAACTTC
>NZ_QRUP01000013.1:0-116837 GCF_003459085.1 Holdemania filiformis
TCCAACTACAAGCTGCGCTGTACGAATGACTTTGTGTTCAAATCCCTGATGACCTATGATCCGGAGATTGGAAAACGGCTGGTGAAGGATCTGACCGAAAGTATTCGGGATTATGTCGTGGACAAGGTCGATCTGACTTCTACGGAGCTGTTGACCGAAGGCTTCCAGGCCAAGGATATCCGTCTGGATATCTGCGCCCGCTTAACGCCGGATCGGCTGATCGATTTCGAGATGCAGTGCGGCTCCAACAAGATGGAGATTCCCAACCGCAGCGCTTATTACGCTGCGACGCTTGTCAACCGGCCGGATAACAAAGGCCTGGCGTATACCGCGTTGACGCCGGTGGATCAGCTGTTTCTGCTGGACTTCGACTTTCCGGCGAAGGCAGATCAGCCGGAGAAAGCGATTCATGTCTATCAGTTAGCGGAGATCCTGGATCATGACATCTTGACAAATCTGATCTCGGTAGTTATCATAGAGATGAAGAAGATAATTCAGATGAATCATAGTTATGAAGAGCTGAGCCGGGCGGAAAAGTGGTGCTGGTTTCTCGAACGGTATGACGAGGAACACAGCGATTCGGTGGCAGCCCGGTTAGTGGAAGAGGATGAAATCTTTAAGGAGGCGGACAGGGTAATGAAGCGAATGAGCAGTGATCCGGCGATGCGGGATGCGGCGTTTGAGCATAACCGGCGGATGATGGACATGGCGCAGCTGCGCTATGAGGGCAAACGGGAAGGCTTGGCAGAAGGCCGGGAAGAAGGACGAGCAGAAGGCATTGAACAAGGCATTGAGCGTGGTATTGAACAAGGTGTCGAAAAGCAACGATTAGAAACCGCAAGGGAAATGCTGAGAAATCATTGTAATGATCAGCTCATCCAGCTCTGCACCAAGATCAGTCTTCAACAACTGGAGCAGTTAAAGAAAGAAATCGTTTCCGGTTTCAATCAAACTGAGGACTATTCAGAGCAATCCCATCTTGCAAGCGACTAAAAAGAAGAAGCTGAGCCAATGAAGTTTAAGGACTAGAAGATCTAAATCCTTGATCGGGCAGGAAATCTTTAAGGAGGCAGATAGCGTAATGAAGCGAATGAGCAGTGATCCAGCGATGCGGGATGCGGCGTTTGAGCATAACCGGCGGATGATGGACATGGCGCAGCTGCGCTATGAAGGCAAACGGGAAGGCTTGGCAGAAGGTATTGAACAAGGCATCGAAAAGCAACGATTAGAAACCGCAAAGGAAATGCTGAGAAATCATTGTAATGATCAGTTCATCCAGCTTTGCACCAAAATCAATCTTCAACAACTGGAACAGTTAAAAAAAGAAATCGTTTCCGTTTTCAATCAAACTGAGGACGACTCAGAGCAATCCCATCTTGCAAGCGACTGAAAATAGCGAGGGGGATCAGGTGAAAAAATCAGTAACCTGGGTTACGGTTAGTTCGCTGTATTTTGCAATCAAGAACATCGGATGATCAATTAGAATTTTTCAGAGGCAGTCAGCAGGGGAACGTACAAATTGATTTTCATGAGAAGACCCGGAACGGGTCTTTTTCAATTGCAGCTGATAAAAAGCAGGATTTCTCCTGCTTCAGCGATTTTCTTCTTTATAACAAATCGGCGACTTTCTCCGTATTTTTGAAATGCAGCTTCGCTACTTCTTTTAGATGCTGTTCACCATGTTTTTTGACAAAGGCAGCGCCGTCCTGATCGACAACGCTGCCGGCGCCTTTGGAAAACGACATATCCCATTGTTTCTCCATCGCGTCCCAGGCTTTGAGGAATGCGCAGCGGGCGATCATGGAAGCACAGGCAACGGCAGGATAATGACTTTCCGCTTTGGTTTCAAAATGCAGGCCGCGGACGACTTCTTTCTGCCCTTGACAATACCGATAATAGTTGACTTCCGGCGTGAACTGATCGACGATCGCCGCCTGCGGCAGACTCCCGCGCTTGCGCTTGAGATGCCCATACGCCTGATTATGCAGGATCGCCTTGATCTGGTTCATATTGCACTGACTATGGATCTGATTGTATTTGACCGGCGGCAGAATCAGCAACGAATACGCCAGTCGTTCCATTAAAAGCGGCGCGGTCTGCAGAATCACTTCGTCGTTGATCTGCTTGGAGTCATTGACTTTTAATTCCTGCAGCCATGCCAGATCCTGCTGCTCGACAGCGCAGGCGCAAACACAGACGGAACCGAAGTAGTCACCGGTGCCAACCTCGTCGCTGCCGGCGTGGGTTTGTTTGGCGAAGCGTCGAAAATCAGACTTTCCCTGGCTGAGGTTGGTATTTTCCAGCCGATCTTCGGTCTGAAACGGCGCGGCGTAAATCATCGCATCCTTTCCCTGAAAGACGACTTTATTGGATTGGTAAGCGGTAATCGTGCAGTTTTCCGGCTTGAGCTGATAGCGCGCATAGGCCGGGGCTTTGACTTCAAACTCGCTCCAGGCGGCGTACAAACGCTCGATCTGGGAGCTTGTCAGCAGCAGTGTTATCGTGTTCATGGATTCACCTCTGGTACTTATGATAACACAGGATTTGCAAAATCGCTTGTTTTTCGGTATCATGTTCCTCAGGTAGGAGTGATGGAAAATGGTAATTGAGAGCCAGACTTATATGGTAATTAACGCCGCGGTGCTGATCCTGGCGGCGATTCAGATTTTGATCGGGGTAAAACGGGGCTTTTTAATCCAGCTGATGGACTGCGTGGGTTTGCTTTTGTCGCTGTTTGCCGCATGGCTGTTCTCGCCGGTGCTGGCGGAGTGGGCGGCAATCGTTCCAGCGTCGCTGAATCCGGCGCGGGATACGGTGCTGGGGCCCTGGGTGTATGGTTTGATGAATCAGATCGTCTGGTTTATCGCTGTGTTTATCATCTGCAAGCTGATTCTGCTGCTGGTCCGTCCGGTGGTGAAGATGCTGGGGAAAATCCCGCTGGTCAAACAGGCCAATCAGCTGTTAGGCGGTTTGTTCGGGTTGGTCAATACCGGGATCTGGCTGGTTGTCTTTTCGATCGTGCTGATGCTTCCGTTTTTTGAAAACGGGCAGCAGGTGATCGACGCGACGCTGTTGTCGATGCCCGGCAAGGCCGCGGCGGTAATCAATGAAAAACTGCTGGAAATGCCGCAGGATGAAAACCAGCTGCAGAAGCTGGTGGACGGCTGGGATCAGCTGACCGACGAGGACCGCACCTTGATAAAAGACTGGCTGAACGACAATCAGCTGACCTTTCAAAATCTTCAAGCTTTACTGAATTCACTGAAAGGAGAATAACGATGAACAGTAGCAACGGCCTGGAGCTGGCGCTGATTAAACAGCAAATCGCTCAGCTCTGCGCCTTTTCGTTAGGAAAACAAAAAATAGAGGAACTGCAGCCAAGCTTTTCGCCATTGGTCATTGCGAAGGAAAACCGGCGGATCGCGGAAGCGCTGCAGGCTGTAATTCAATTCGGTCCGATGCCGTTTTATGGAATCCGCGATCTTTCGCGGTCTCTGCATACGGTGCTGCGGGACGGCGTCTGTACGCCTCAGGAACTCATTCAGGCGGCCGATCATGCCCGCGGTGTCAGCGGCGCGCAGGGGTATCTGAAATCCGTGGAGCTGCCCTGCAAGGAAATCCATGAGCTGGCGGATACCATGGAGCCGCATCTGGAAGTCGCCGAGCAGCTGGAACGCTGCTTTACGCCCTATGGCGAAGTGCTCGACAGCGCGTCGCCGGAGCTGAAGCAGATCCGCCGCAGTCTGCATCAGACGGAAGCCGAGCTGGTGCGGGAAAGCCAGCGCTTCGTTCAGTCGCATGCAAGTCTGTTGACGGATTCGATCACGACGACCCGCAACGGCCGGATCGTGGTCCTGGCAAAAATTTCGGAGAAAAACAGTCTGGGCGGGTTTGTCCACGGCGAGAGCGCCTCGGGCGCGACAGCGTATGTCGAACCGGGCTGTCTGATCGAGCTGAATAACCGCAAGCAGACGCTGATCTCCCGCGAACAGGATGAGATCGACCGGATTCTCGTCGAATGCAGCCGTTTGTTAAAAAGCGTTGCCGAACCATATCTGGCCAACCTGGAAACGCTGGCGATTCTGGACGCGCTGTTCGCCAAGGCTCAGTGGGGTCAGCGTCATAACGGCGTCGTCGCGAAGCTGTCAGAAGGGTGGACGCTGGTTCTGAATCAGGCCCGTCATCCGCTGATCGATCCGAAGACGGTTGTTGCCAACACGTATCGGATTATCGAACCGCAGAAAATGCTGATGATCACCGGCCCGAATACCGGCGGTAAAACCGTTTCGTTAAAGATTATCGGGCTGTTTGTGTTAATGAGCTACTGCGGCATTCCGGTATGCTGCGAGGATGCGGAAATCCCGCTGTTCGATCAGGTGTTTGTCGATATCGGCGATGATCAGTCGATCGTGCAGTCGCTGTCGACGTTTTCCGCGCACCTGGCGAAGCTGGCCGACGTGACTCAGCACGCAACGAAAAAATCGTTGGTTCTGCTGGACGAATTAGGCTCCGGCACCGATCCGAAGGAAGGCGAAAGCCTGGCGATTGCCGTGCTGAACGATCTGCGCGAGAAGGGCTGCTTAAGCGTTGTCACTACCCATTATGGACGCTTAAAGCTTTATGGCAAGCGGCATGAGGACATTCTGGTCGCGTCGGTACAGTTCGACGTGGAGAAGATGATGCCGACCTATCATTTTATCGAAGGTCTGAGCGGTCAGTCGAACGCCTTTGAAATCGCCCGGCGGTTCGGTTTGAAAGAGAAGATTATCCGCGAAGCGGAGTTTTTAAAGCGCCAGCAGCGTTCCCAGGAGGATGAGCTGATCGAGAAGCTGGAAGCCCAGATTCTGGAAAATCAACAATTGAAGGAAAAACAAGAAGCGCTGATCGCGCAGACGGAGCAGCAGCGGCAGCATTTGGAGCGCGAGCTGCAGAAGCTGAGCGAAGAAAAGCAGCGGATTCTCGACGCGGCGGAAAAACAGGCGCAGAAGCAGCTGGAAGAAGTAAAGGCGGAAGGCGAAGCGCTGTTGGAAGAATTGCGTCAAAGTCAAAAGACGATGAAGCTGCACGAGATCATCGAGAAGCAGCATCAGCTTAACGCTCTGGGCAAAAGCGAAGCCCAGCTGGAAGAGGAAGCCAACGATGAGCCGGAACCGCAGTTTCAGGTCGGCGCCTTTGTGGAATTGAAAAAATCCAGTCAGATTGCCGAGATTCTGCAGCTGAAGCGCAATCAGGCTGTCGTCGATCTCAACGGCATCCGCACGACCGTAAAGTTGGAAGACATGCGGCCGACCCAGCGGCGGAAAAACAAGCCGGCGCCCTCCAGCATGTCGATGAAGGCGCTGCGCGCGAAGACTGTGAATCTGGAATGCAACATCATCGGCTGCCATGTTCAGGACGGGCTGGAAATCGTCGACAAATATCTCGATGACGCCGTTGTCGCCCGGATCGGCTCCGTCCGGATTATCCACGGCGCGGGCACCGGCGTGCTGCGCAAAGCGGTTCAGGAGAAGCTCAACCGCGACAAGCGCGTCGAGAGCTGGCGGATCGGCGGCGCGGGTGAAGGCGGCGCCGGGGCAACCGTCGTCACGCTGAAGACGGGGAAAGCGAAATGATCAGCTCCGCACTGAAGGCCAAGCTGCAGACGCTGCCGTTAGAGCCCGGCTGCTATCTGATGAAGGATAAAAACGATACGATCATCTATGTCGGCAAGGCCAAGAAACTGAAAAACCGCGTCAACCAGTATTTTGTGGGCGCGCACAACTACAAGACGACCAAGCTTGTCAGCAACATCGTCGATTTCGACTACATTGTCACTTCCAGCGAGAAAGAAGCGCTGGTGCTGGAAATCAATCTGATCAAGAAGTATCGTCCGCGCTACAACATCATGTTCATGGACGATTCCTCTTATCCCTATATCAAGCTGACCCATGAAGCCTATCCGACGCTGCGGGTTGTGCGCGACGCCAAGAAAGACCGCAAGGCGAAATACTACGGTCCGTTCCCGGACGCTTCGGCGGCACATCAGACGATGAAGCTGCTCAACCAGCTCTATCCGCTGCGCAAGTGCGATAAAATGCCGAAGAAGCTGTGCCTGTACTATCATATCGGACAGTGTCTGGGGCCCTGCGAGCTGAACGTCGATCCGGAAATCTATAAGGAAATCTCCGAGAAAATCACCCGCTTTCTGCGCGGGGACGTCAAGGATCTGGTCAGCGAGCTCAAGACCAAGATGAACGCCGCGGTAGAAGAACTGGCGTTTGAAAAAGCCCGCGAGTATCGTGATTTGATCACTTCGATCGAGCACATTACCGACAAGCAGCAGGTTCAGGTTGAGGACAACAAGGACCGCGACGTGTTCGCCTGTTACGCGGATAAGGGCTACCTCGCGATCCAGGGCTTCTTCATCCGCTCCGGCAAGCTGCTGGAACGCCAGCTGTCGCTGACGCCGCTGTATGGCGATCCGGAGGAAGAACTGATTTCCTTTTTAATGCAGTATTATCAGAACCATCCGCTGCCTCAGGAAGTGATCGTGCCGCTGGAGCTGGATATCGAAGCGCTGCAGGAGGTCATCACCTGCAAGCTGATTCAGCCGATCAAGGGCTACCGCAAAAAGCTGCTGGACATGGCGTCCAACAACGCCAAGACCAACCTGCTTCAGAAATTTGAAGTGATGGAGCGGCAGAATGAAACGACGGAGGAATCGATGCGGCAGCTGGCGCAAAAGCTGCGGATACCCGGCTTGTCCCGGATTGAGATTTTCGATAACTCGCATATTTCCGGCGCCTTCACCGTTGCCGGCATGGTCGTGTTTGAGGACGGCTTGCCCTGTAAAAACGATTACCGGCTGTTTAAGCTGCATACTGAAAACAGCGACGTCGATTCGATGAAGGAAGTGCTGTATCGGCGTTATTTCCGGCTGCTGAACGAAGGCGGACGGTTCCCCGACCTGCTTTTAGTCGACGGCGGTCTGACTCAGATTGAAGCGGCGAAGGAAATTCTCGGTTCGCTTGACCTGGATATCCCGATCTGCGGCCTGGTGAAAAACGACAAGCATCAGACGGCCAGCCTGATGAACGAACGTCTGGAGATCGTTGACGTCGAACCGGGATCGCCGCTGTTCTTCTTATTAACGCGGATGCAGGACGAAGTCCACCGCTTTGCGATCAGCTATCACCGCAAGCTGCGCCAGAAAGCCCAGACAAAGTCGATTCTGGATGAAATCGACGGGGTCGGCGAAGTCCGCAAGAAGAAGCTGATGAGCACATTTAAGAGTTTTAAGCGGTTAAAAGAAGCGACGATCGAGGAGATCGCCCAGGTTGTGCCGCAGGAAGTCGCGGAAAGAATTTTTGATACGCTGCATGTGGAACCTTAACCCCGTTGTCCTGCATACTATGGTTTAGAAACCAAGAGGAGGACAGCGATGAAAAAGATTCTGACCCGGCGGGAGAAGGAAGTCTTTGATCTGTTGGTCAGCAATTACGATACGAAAGAGATCAGTGAACAGCTGAACATCAGTGAGAAAACCGTCCGCAACCACATCTCCAACGTGATCCTGAAGCTTGCCGTCAAAGGGCGGGCGCAGGCCGTGGTGGAGCTGATCCGATGCCGCGAAATTGAAATCTAGCCCCCAAGAGGGGGCTATTCTTTTCGATTTATGTTATACTAAGACATGAGGTGGTTTTTTTGAAAATCAAACGCTTGCTTTTTGTCGCGGCGGTTGCCGCGTTATGCGCCGGGTGTTTAATCGTGATGAATATCCGCTACGACCGGCTTTCCCGCTATCCGTATCAGGATCCGAAAAGCCGCGCGCTGATCGACGAATACTTAAGCGATGAGGACATCGAGTATATCATCGAATATTCGATTGCGCCTTCGACGTTTGTACCGTATATCCAGGCGGAGCGGTTCAGCGTTTATCATGCCCCGGAATACAACTACATGGAGGAGGCGTTCTCCTACCGCAATTACGCGCCGGCCCTCATCGTCAAGATGGTAGAGGAAACGCGCGATCAGATCGCAGTGCAGGATCTGGCGCAGCTGATGTTGGCTTACAGCTACGAGGAAGTCAAGGACTGGCTGGATCGCGGCGATCCGTATTACCGCAACGCCACGCTGGTGCTCGATCCCTCCGCGCTGGATACGCTGGTGGACGATGATCACACGATCGCCACGCATGTGCCGCTGCATTTGGAAGCGTTGACGGACATCCCGCAGCTGACTGTCGAGGTTAACGGCGAGGAAAAGCCGATTCTGGTAGATGCGCGGCTTCAGCAGCCGCTGCGGCAGCTGTGCGAAGCGGCAGAGGCGGAGGTCAGCACGCGGGCCTGCGGCGGGCTGATCGTTACCGAAGGGTACGTCAGTTATCCCAAACAGGAAGAATTGTATAAGCAGGCGAAGGAACAGTACGGTTCCTCGGCGATTCTGTATGTTGATTATCCCGGCCACAGCGAGCATCAGCTCGGTCTGGCTGTCGATTTTGCCGCAACAGGCAAGCAGTCGGAAGATTTCAGCACGACTCCGCAGTCTCAATGGCTGCAGGAAAACGCCTGGCGGTTCGGCTTTGTCCAGTCCTATACGGAAGACAAGGTCACGGAAACCAACAAACTGGCCCGGCCGGAACACTACCGGTATGTCGGCCCGGCGCTGGCCCGGCAGCTGGTTGAGGAACATCACACATTGAAAGAAGGCACAGAATGATCGGCGTTTTTGATTCAGGAATTGGCGGGCTGCGGTTATTGGATAAGCTTCGCCAACGGTGGCCGCAGGAAGATTTTGTTTACCTGGCGGATCAGGCGCATGTCCCGTACGGTTCGCTGGACCGTGATACACTACTGGATTTATTGCAGCTGAATCTGAACTGGCTGGAAAAACAGGGCGCCGACCGGATTGTGGTCGCATGCAACACAGCCAGCGCGACCGGCATCGCCCGCCGTTATCGCGGACAGGCGCAGATCGTGGAGATTATCTCCAAGACATGTGAACAAATTCCGGCTTCGACTGCGAAGATTCTCGTGCTGGCGACGCCGTTTACGGCCCAGTCGCATCGCTACCAGCAGGTTTTAGCGCGTCAGCTTCCGCAGGCGGAGGTTAAAGAAGTCGGCTTAAGCTGCCTGGCGTTTATGATCGAGCATCTCTGTCCGAAGCAGGAAATTGAAACGTATCTGAAGGGCGAACTGAACGCATACCAGAATGGCTTTGACCTTGCGGTTCTGGCGTGCACGCATTTTCCGTTTGCGCGCGATCAATTTGCGAAGGTGCTGGGAATCCCTTTGATTGATTCAGAAAGCATCGCGCTCGAGGCCCCGGCCCAACCCGGGCAGGGCACGCTGCGGATCGCGACGACTGGCAGCGTTGAACTGTTAGCCCGGCAGCTGCGTGGATTGATGAACTGGGATGTTCCCTGCGAACAAATTCAGATCGAAGTTTGAGCGGGGGATCGTGTAGGATGGATCGAAAGAATCCAACGATGCCCTGATTCATAGAATAACACTGGAAAAGGATGGGAGAACCCGTTCTTTTTTTGTCGAAAACAAAAGCTCGCTTGATTTCCAATCTGAAAATTCAACGACCCTGCGGCATCATTTCCTGCGTCATTGGCGCATAGACTGTGACAGGAGGGGATGTTCATGAAAATCAAACCTGAAACTTTGAAGCAGGGCGCGGCTCTGATGTTCGGCGCGGTCGCCTTGGCCGCTTACCTCACCACCGTGCTGTGGCCTTCCCGTTCGCAGCCGGTCCAGACCGTCAGCGGATCCAGCGGCGGCGGGGATATGGTTCAAGTCTACTTATTGGATGAAGACGCGACGCTGATTCCCTATACGCTGGGGATTGAGGAAGGGCTGGATTTAAATCAGAGAGTCGCCGAAGTCCTGCGCTTAATGACGATCGGCAACGAACCGGTACAGGGAGTGCGCGGGCTTTTGCCAAACAACGCGCAGCTGGAAAACTGTACGCTGCAGGGCAGCCAGCTTTCGCTTTACTTTCCGGAAAATTTCCGCAATTATGATCCCAAGACGGAAATGCGGTTATTGGAAGGACTGACCTGGGCGGTCACGCAGTTTGACGAAGTCAGCGAGGTCCTGCTTTATTTAGCCGGTGAACCGCTGACGCACATGCCGCAGCTGTCAACGCCGGTGCCGCTGCCGTTAAACCGCCAGATCGGAATTAATAATTTTGAGAATACGGTCAATCGTCTGCACGACAGTCATTCATTGACGGTATTCTATACGCGCCAGAAAAACGGTTCCAGCGTCTACGTACCGAAAACGCTGCGCATCAGCAATCAGACGAGTCTGCAGGATAAGCTGTCTTCGATTTTGTCGGATATCAGCGTGTTCAGTCAGCTGAAGCAGCCGTTAGCCGAAACACCGTTAACAGTGCTGGACTGTGCGCTGGATGAGGGGCTGTTGACGATCAATGTCAGCGGCGAGATCCTGGATGAGGAAAAGAAGGTCAACGAGGAATTGGTTACCAGTCTGCTTCTGAGCATCCAAAGCTCGCTGGGCGTCAGCCAGGTTCAGCTGCAGGTCGACGGCGTCACGGTCAATCTCAGCGGTGTCAATGATGATCCGATTGATCTGAATTCCTTAATTCTCAATCAAATATTGCTTTAAGGAAGGCGGCAAATCTGATATTATAAGTACAGGTGGTAAAATGAAGATAGTAGTGGTGAGCGATAACCACGGTCGGACTGAACCGCTGGAGCAGATTTTAGAGCTTCATCGGGATGCGGATGTGTTTATCCATTGCGGGGACAGCGAACTGCCGCCGCAGTTTTTACAGGGGTATGTTTGTGTCAGGGGCAACAATGATTTTTATTATGAATATCCGGAGATGAAAATTTTAGAGCTGGAGAATCATCGCATGATGATTGTCCATGGTCATCATCATCTGTATATGGGACAGCTTGACATGTTGGTCAGCAAAGCGCGGCGGCAGGGCTGCGACTTTGTGTTTTACGGCCACACGCATATCTTTTCCAGCCAGCAGCGCGACGGCGTAATTCTTGTGAATCCGGGTGCGCTGTCCCGCAACCGCGACGGCACGCCGCCGTGTTACGCGGTGATTACGATCGACGGGAACGACGTCAGTATCGAACGCGTCAACTGGACGCGGCCGCGGGACTGAAGGCTCATAAGTGTACAGGGAAGAAGTTGAAAATCACCAACGAGCGCTGATTTTCAACTTTTACTTTTCACTGATCAACGACGAGGAGCCGGAGCGGCCGGGAGCCTGCCGGTTCGTTTTGTCAGCGATTTCGCCAGCGATGAAAGTGGGTGTTCTTTAAACTGTGTTCAGACAGCGGACGGCCATACCCGTTCTTCGCGTTCTTTTCACGGAAGTCAGGAAAGATCATAAAAAGATTCAAAGGTTCTCTCTTTGCGCCAAGGCACTCAGTTGTTCCTGTTTCGCAGCCCTCAAGTCTAGGCGGCGGTAACAAAATATGCCAAAATCGCTTGCATTCTTCGATGGTTTTTGATATTATGATTGAGCGTTCAAAACGAGGTAGAAAACAATGTCCCGGTAGCTCAGCTGGATAGAGCATGCGCCTTCTAAGCGCACGGTCAGGGGTTCGAGTCCCTTCCGGGACGCCACTTTGAAAAACCAAAAGTCCTTCATTGAAGGATTTTTTTGTACGATCACAGGCAAAAAACATGCCGCTGCAAGCGGGGTGTGCTATAATAAGAATCAGCTAAAAGAAGGATTCCTTCTTTTATTTTTGAACAAGGAGTGATGACGATGAGTTCAGGATTTTATGCGGAATGTCTTGAAGAAATCGCACAGCTGATCCGCCAGGGCCGTATTCCGGAAGCCCGGACGAAAGTGGATACGGAGCTGGCGATGCCCTATGTGCCTTCCGACGTGCTGCCGGCGCTGCAGGATTTTGACCGGCAGCTGCGCTTGATCGCGGCGGAAAACCGCAAACCAGGCGTTGGGGTGATGAGTCTGGAGGAGATTGAGGAAGGCTTGAAAGGAGATCGCGAACATCAGCTGCAGGCGGTCGATGCGCTGCATGGGATGAATTTGCGCTCCTTTCTGGATTTGATCCGCGCCTATCTGGAAACGGATCCCGATCCACTTGCTTCGGCGCTGCTGATCGATTCGCTGATCGACCAACAGATCGGCGAGGAGCTGACGTTGAACCGGGACGGGCTTTGCTACACGTTTATTCCCCGCTACCAGGAAGGGGCGGCGGAAAGCGACGGCTTTCTTCAGGCCCGTGCTTTGATCCGCGAATGGCTGGAAAACGAGAACCCATCCTTATTTAATCTGTGCGAGCAGGTGCTGATCCGCGAAGCGTATCTGGCGCTGCCGCTGGGCTTTGAGGAAGCGGAGGGCATATCGCTTGCGTCCAGCTGCGTTCATCTCGTATACTGCAGTATGCAGGATGAGGAAGGCTGGCATCAGTTCGCGTCCCAGCATCAGCTTGAAAATGTCAATTTATTCGATTTAAAAAGCCAATTTATTTGAAATTCAGATAACATTTGTTATAATAGGAAGGCTAGACATAAGGAGGACAAAGAAGTTTATGTCAACTTGGACACTAAAAGAAAAATCAACAGGCGAACTGAAAGTCACCATTGAGGGTGAAAACTGGAAAACGGCTCAGACAAAAGCTTTTAATAAATTAGCGAAAGAACTGGAAATCCCGGGTTTCAGAAAGGGTTCCGTTCCAGCCGCCATGGCGAAGAAATATGTTCCGGCCCAGAAGATTATGCTGGAAGCCGTTGAGCATTGCGCGCAGGATCTGCTGGATGCGGGGATCGAAGAACACAGCCTGTGGCCGATCTCCCGGCCGGAGCTGAACGTTGAAGAAATCAGCGAAGAAGCCGCGACGATGAGCTTTACGTTCGCGATCAAGCCGGAAGTTAAGCTGGGCGAATACAAGGGTCTGGCTTACGAAGTAGAAGAAACTTCGGTCAGCGAGGAAGAAGTCGAAGCGGAACTGAAGCGGATCCAGGAAAACTTCGCCGAGCTGGAAGTGAAGGAAGACGGCGAAGTTGAAAACGGCGATACCGCGGTCATCGACTTTGAAGGTTTCAAGGACGGCGTTGCGTTCGAAGGCGGAAAGGGTGAAAACTATCCGCTGGAGATCGGTTCCAACAGCTTCATCCCGGGCTTTGAGGAACAGGTCATCGGCATGAAGAAGGAAGAAACGAAGGACATCAACGTCACGTTCCCGGAAAACTATCAGGCCGCTGAACTGGCCGGTCAGCCGGTTGTCTTCAAGGTTACGGTTCACGAAATTAAAGCGAAGGTGCTGCCGGAGCTGAACGACGATCTCGCGAAGGACGTCAACGCTCCGGATGTGGAAACCATGGACGACTTAAAAGCGCTGATCCGCAAGAACCAGGAAGAACAGAAGCAGCAGAACGCGGAAAACGAAGCGACCAACAAGCTGATCAGCACGGTCGTTGACGCCTGCGAAGTGGAAATTCCGGAAGTCATGATCAAGAATGAAACGGACGATATGATTCAGGATTATGCCAACCGTCTGCAGCAGCAGGGTATTTCCTTAACGCAGTTTTTCCAGATCACCGGGCAGAGCGAGGAAACGCTGCGCGAACAGATGGCGAAGGACGCTGAAAGCAAAGTTAAGCTGCGCTTAGTTCTGGACGCGATCGCGACGCAGGAAAACCTGGAAGTCGGCGAGGAAGATATCGATACGGAATACGGCCTGATCGCCTCTCAGTACAATATGGAAAAAGAGAAGGTCAAGGAACTGATTCCGGCGTCTTCGATCTCCTACGACGTCCGGCTGCGCAAGGCGCTGGACCTGATTAAGGATTCCACCAACAAATAAGACGCTTCGCGTCTTTTTTGACCTTTATAACACGTACTATTTCAGACAAGGAGGGTGTCAATGAACAACGAAAAAATGGAAATCAGTGTTCCGGTCATCGCTACACGAGGAATCATTGTTTTTCCCCAGCAGGACATCATGATTGAGGTCGGCCGGGAAAAGAGCATTCGTGCCGTTGAGGAAGCAGAAGAAAAGTTCGATGGTCATGTCTGGCTCGTCTGCCAGAAAGACATCATGGTTGACAATCCTGCTCCTTCAGATCTCTACACGTTCGGCACGCTGTGCCGGATCAAAAATATCCGCCGTAAAGAAGGCTTTATGCGGATTACCTTCAGCGGCCTGGAACGGGCAAAGCTTGTTTCGATTCAGGATGAGGACAGAATGTTTATGGCGACGGTGCTGCCGGTTGCGGATGAAGCCGGCGATAATCTCGAGGAGATGGCTTTAATCCGCCGGGTGGCTAAGGAATTCGAGAACATTGCGTCCAGCGCCAACAATTTCCCGCCGGAGATCATTGCGCAGCTGACCAAGGGCGTTTCCGCCCCGACGCTGTCCGATCAGTTCGCGCAGTATTTCCCGCTGCCTTTGGAAAAGAAGCAGGTGCTGCTGGAGACGTTGAACGTCAACGAACGGCTGATGATGATCATCCAGGAGCTGGAAAAAGAAAAGCAGCTGTCCGACATTGAAAACAACATCAATGAAAAAGTCAAGGAGCGGATCGACGAATCGCAGAAGGAATACTATCTGCGCGAGAAGCTCCGCGCGATTAAAGAAGAACTGGGCGATGTGTCCAATCAGAGCGACGATTCCGAGGAACTGCGCCGGATGATCGAGGAAAATCCATATCCGGAAGCGATCAAGGAAAAGGCCCGGGAAGAACTGGCGCGGTATGAAATGCTGCCGGGGGCATCCGGGGAAGCCGGGGTTGTGCGGACTTATCTCGACTGGCTCTTAGGCGTGCCGTGGTGGCAGGAAACCGAAGATAACGAAGACCTCAAGCTGGTGCAGCAGCGCCTGGACGAGGATCATTTCGGTCTGGAAAAGGTCAAGAACCGGATCATGGAATACCTGGCAGTCAAGCAGATGACCCATTCGCTGAACGCGCCGATTCTGTGTCTGGTCGGGCCGCCGGGCGTCGGGAAGACGTCGCTGGCGAAGTCTGTGGCCAGAGCGCTGGACCGGAAGTTTGTCAAGGCGTCGCTGGGCGGCGTGCGCGATGAAGCGGAAATCCGCGGTCACCGCCGGACGTATTTAGGCTCGCTGCCGGGCCGGATCATTCAGGGAATGAAGAAGGCCGGCGTCGTCAATCCGGTGTTCCTGATCGACGAAATCGACAAGATGGCCAGCGATTACAAGGGCGATCCGTCCAGTGCGATGCTGGAAGTGCTGGATCCGGAACAGAACAAGCTGTTCTCCGATAACTATCTGGAAGAACCGTACGATCTGTCGAAGGTCATGTTTATCGCGACCGCCAACACGCTCGACACAATTCCGGCGGCGCTGCGCGACCGTTTGGAAATCATCGAACTGTCCTCGTACACCGAGGTGGAAAAGGTCAGCATCGCGAAGGAGCATCTGATCCGCAAGCAGGCTGAAATCAACGGTCTGAAGGCGAGTCAGTTTAAATTGGGCGAGGAAGAGCTGATTTATCTGATCCGTCATTACACCCGGGAATCCGGCGTGCGTCAGTTGGAGCGGGTGATCGCTTCGCTGTGCCGCAAGAGCGTTCTGGCGATCATGAAGGATGGCAAACGTTCAGTCAAGATCACGAAGAAGCTGATCGTGGAGTGGCTGGGCAAAGAAAAGTTTGAATACGGCGTCAAGGAGAAAAAGGATCAGATCGGCGTGGTAACCGGTTTGGCCTATACGTCCTTCGGCGGCGATATCCTGCCGGTCGAGGTCACTTACTTCGACGGGAAGGGCAAACTCATCGTCACCGGTCAGCTGGGCGACGTCATGAAGGAATCGACGGAGATCGCGCTGGACTATGTCAAAAGCAAAGCTGTCGAATTCAAGATTGATCCGGCATTCTTCGATAAACACGATATCCACATCCATTGTCCGGAAGGCGCAGTGCCGAAGGATGGGCCGAGCGCCGGCGTTACGCTGACCACGGCGTTGGTTTCCGCGATCACCCGGATGCCGGTTCATGCGAATCTGGCAATGACGGGTGAAGTTACGCTGCGCGGCAACGTGCTGCCGATCGGCGGTCTGCGTGAGAAATCGCTGGCGGCGCACCGCAGCGGCATCTCGACGGTGATCATTCCGAAGAATAACGTCAAGGATCTTGACGAAGTTCCGGAAATTGTTAAGAATGACATTCATTTCATTCCGGTCGAAACGGTCGACCAGGTTATTCAGGAAGCGCTGGTTCGCTAAATGGAGATCAGGGAAGCCGAGCTTATCGTCAGCGCGCCGTCCAAGGCACACTGGCCTGAAAGCGAACTGCCGGAGATCGTGCTGGCCGGCCGCAGCAACGTCGGCAAATCCTCGCTGATCAACACGCTGTGCGGCCGCAAGGCGCTGGCCTATGTCGGCAACACCCCGGGCAAGACACGGTTGTTGAATTTCTTCGATATCGATCACCGCTTCATGTTCGTCGATGTGCCTGGCTATGGGTTTGCCAACGCATCCAAGCAGATGCTGATCCAGTTCGGCGAAATGATGGAGGACTATTTCTCCAGTCGTTCACAGCTAAAAGGTCTGATTCTCTTAGTTGATATGCGGCACGCGCCGACGGAGGACGATATCACGATGGCGGACTATGCCCGTTATTATGAAATTCCGTTTGTAGTTGCCGCGACGAAACTGGACAAAGTGCCGCGCTTTCAGCAAAACAAACAGATCAACGTCATCGCCAAGGCTCTGGCCTGCGCGCCGGAAGCGATCATTCCGTTCTCTTCCATCACGAAGCAGGGCCGGGAAGAACTGCTGGAAGCGATTGACGCCTTATTCAATCCAGAAGAGCCTGAATCCGAGTGATTCGGGCTTTTTTCATATTTTCCTCGGTTTGGCATACACTGAAATTGAAGCAGGAATGCTGGGGAGGAACCATAGATGAAACCAATGAAAATTGAGAAACGACTGGAGCTCAGCCGTCCGGTCGATCAAATTCTGCAATGCCAGATCACCAACGAGATTCAATATCATACCGAGGCCGACGGGATCCGGGCTTTAGGCTCCTTATGGGTCAAGGGGCAGGCGGCCGATGAACAGGGCGCTTATCCGCTGAACGAAGAAATCACGCTGGACGTCCTGGCGCCCTTGGATAAGCTGCAGGATCCATCGCAATTCCGGATCCGGCTGCATCATTACGACGCCCGGATCGAAAGCCGCGAGATGATCGTGACGATTTATTTGAATGTATACGGCATGAAAGAAGAACGGGCGACCTCAATTCTGGAAGTTCAGCCGGAGAAACGAGAACCGGAGCCGTCACTGCTGCCGGAGATTTCACAGACCGCGGCAGAAAGCGCGGAACTGACTCCACCGGCGGCTGAAGAACCGGCTGACGCTCCGATCATTCCGGCCTCGGCGCCTGTGCAGGAGAAAGAGGCGTTGGCTGCGGAGGGACCGGCTGTCAAAGAAAATACGGTCATGGATGAAGAAACGAACGATCCGGCGGAAGCGGCCGTCAACGAGGACGTTGGAGAAATTGAAGATTTGTTTGACGATGCGGAGAATGTCATCGTGACCAGCCGGTATATGCTGGCACAGATCAACGATACCTATGCTTCGATTGCCCAACGCTACGGGGTGAATGAAAAGCAGTTGATCGCCGTCAATCACAACAAGCCGCTGGAGGAAAAGACGCTGATTCTGCTGCCGCTGTAAGTGGTCAATCTGCAAGCTGCCAATCATGGTTGTAAGGAGGACTGGACGCAGTCCTTTTTTCTGAATTTGAGTAAAATCAGAACAAAACCGGAGTTATCTGTCTTTTTAACAAGAACGAAAAGAAGGAAATAGCTTGCGATTCAGCTGAAATTCAGATACAGTGAAGTAAACAAGACAAGGGAGGGGTATTGAATGAAAAAAACAGCAGTCATGATCTACCGGGCATTTTGCATGCAGGAGATCAGCTGCCTGGCCGATTGGTTAGCCGGATTGGGTAAACCGATGATCGTCTGCGCAGCGGATCATCAACCGGTAAAAACGGAAGAAGGCTTTACCGTGTTGCCCGAGTTCAGCTATGATGAAGTCAACCTTGACGAGATCGACTGCCTGATTCTTCCCGGTATCAGCGAATTCCCGGAAGTGTTGAAGGATCAGTGCCAGCTGGACTTTTTAGCCCGGTTCAAGGAGCGGCCGGATATTCTGATCGCATCGATCTCCGTGTCCCCGGTTTTATTAGCGGCGGCAGGTTTGTTAGAGGGGATTTGTTACTGCGGCGGATTTTATCAGGAAGTGCTGGATGATCTGCCGTTTATGGAAAAAGAAAATTTCCGCTTTGAGCCGATCGTCGTTGAGGGCAACATCATGACGGCGTTCGGCGGGGCGTTCCGTGAGTTTGCCTTAGCGGTGATGGAAAAACTGGGCTTCGAAGTGCCGGCGGATACTTTCGGCCCGCTGGCTGAAAACTGGACTAGGGATAAGCTGAACTTCACGATGGAGTCGGAGGTTGAAAAAACGTATTGGAAAAACGCGCTGGCGATGCTGAAACGGGAATGCCCGCAGTTTTTTGAGAAGCGCGGCTGAACTTTTCGCCTAGCACGTCGTTGGTTTGCTTTTTCGATGTATTCCAGCTTTTTTCCTTTCCTTAGATGTCGGAATTCGTTGAAATTCGATTGACAAGCGTGGATCCAATGCCTATAATAAAGCCATCTACGTTGAACGGAAGAAGTAGCGGCTTTGGGAAATCAGAGAGCTCCCGGAGGGTGCAAGGGAGTCAGAAAAAGCAGTGAAAAGTCGTCCGGAAGTTGATTTTCTGAATTTAAGTAGGAAGATCCGAATGCCGTCGTTACCGGTGAAAGCGCATCTTTGAAGAAAGATGAAGTAAGGTGGTACCGCGCGTGAAGCGTCCTTGTTGCAGGGCGCTTTTTTTGTTCAACGAAAGAAAAATAAAAAACAGGAGGAAGAACTGATGAAAAAGGAACTGGCCCCGAAATATAACCATCTGGATGTGGAACAGGGCTATGACAACTGGATCAAAGAAGGCTATTTCACAGCCGGCGACAAAAGCAAGGATCCGTTCTGTATCGTGATCCCGCCGCCGAATGTTACCGGCAAGCTGCACCTGGGACATGCCTGGGATACGACGCTGCAGGATATTATCGCCCGTTACAAGCGGATGCAAGGCTACGACATGCTTTGGGTTCCAGGCATGGACCACGCTGGCATCGCAACGCAGGCGAAGGTGGATGAGCGCCTAAAAAAAGAAGGCGTTTCCCGCTATGATCTGGGCCGTGAGAAATTTCTGGAACGGGCTTGGGACTGGAAGGAAGAATATGCCGGGCATATTCGTCAGCAGTGGGCGAAGATGGGCCTGTCGCTGGATTACACCCGCGAGCGTTTCACACTGGACGAAGGCTTAAGCAAAGCCGTCGCCAAGGTTTTTGTCGATTACTACAACGACGGCCTGATCTATCAGGGCGAGCGGATTATCAACTGGGATCCGGCGGCCAAGACGGCGCTGAGCAACATCGAGGTTATCCATAAGGAAACCGAAGGCGCGATGTATACGTTCAACTACAAGGTCGTTGAAACCGGCGACTGCTTCCAGGTTGCGACGACCCGGCCGGAAACGATGTTCGGCGATGTTTGCGTCGTTGTGCATCCGGACGATGAACGGTTTAAGCATCTGATCGGCCTGCACGCCGTCAACCCGGCAAACGGGGATGAACTGCCGATCATCGGCGACGACTACATCGACATCGAATTCGGAACCGGCGCGATGAAATGTACGCCGGCCCACGATCCAAACGACTTCGCGATTGCGGAACGCCACCATCTGCCGCGGATCATCTGCATGAATCCGGACGCGACGATGAACGAACGCTGCGGTGAGTTTGAAGGCATGGATCGCTTCGAATGCCGCAAACAGCTGACGGAAAAAATCCGTCAGGAAGGCAATTTGATCAACATCGAGAAACATATCCATCAGGTCGGCTATTCCGAACGGACCGACGTCATCGTCGAACCGATGCTTTCCAAGCAGTGGTTTGTCCGCATGAAGCCGCTGGCCGAGGATGTTCTGAAGCATCAGGAATTGGCTGAGGAAAAGATCAACTTCTACCCGCCGCGTTTTGAAAAGACCTTCACGCAGTGGCTGGAAAACATTGAGGACTGGTGTATCTCCCGCCAGCTGTGGTGGGGCCACCGGATTCCGGCCTGGTATCATAAGGAAACCGGCGAGATTTACGTCGGCACGGAAGCGCCGCAGGATCTTGAAAACTGGAATCAGGACGAGGACGTTCTGGATACCTGGTTCTCCAGCGCACTGTGGCCGTTCTCGACGCTGGGCTGGCCGGATAAGACGCCGGATCTGGAACGTTATTATCCGAATGACGTGCTGGTCACGGGCTATGACATCATTTTCTTCTGGGTCGCCCGGATGGCGTTCCAGGCCCGCTACTTTACAAAGTCCCGGCCGTTTAAGGATGTTCTGATCCACGGCCTGATCCGCGACGCCCAGGGCCGCAAAATGTCGAAATCGCTGGGCAACGGCGTCGATCCGATGGATGTCATTGCCAAGCACGGCGTCGACAGCCTGCGCTTCTTCCTGACGACCAATTCCACGCCGGGTCAGGATATGCGCTACATTGAGGAAAAGCTGGAAGCGTCCTGGAACTTCATCAACAAGATCTGGAATGCGTCCCGTTTCGTCATGATGAACATGCCGGAGGATTTCACGCTCGAGGACATCGACCTCAGCACGCTGTCGATCACTGACACCTGGATTCTCAACCGGTTGAATGAAACGATTGCCTCGGTGACCGCCAACATGGACAAGTATGAGTTCGCACTGGTCGGCAACGAGCTGTACAGCTTTATCTGGGATGATTTCTGCAGCTGGTATATCGAATTAAGCAAAGCTGGATTGAACAGCGAGGATGCCCAGGTCAAGCGGGCGACCCAGTCGACGCTGATCGTCTGCCTGCGCGCGATCATCCGTCTGCTTCATCCGTTCATGCCGTTTGTCACCGAAGAAATTTACAGCGTCCTGCCGCATACCGAAAAAGCATGCTGCCTGGCGGCCTGGCCGACGCCGGTGGAAGGCCTGGACTTAAGCCATAACGAGGAAGTCGATCAGCTGATTTCCGTTATCAAGACGATCCGTCAGGTCCGTGTCGATTACAATCTGAAGCCGTCCGCGCCGCTGGCGATGACAATCCGGAACGCGCAGAACCAGCCGGTCGCTGTCGACGCTCCGATCGCTTCGATTTATGAGAAGATGTGCAAGGCCAGCTGGAAAGCGGAGCTGGACGGGGAAATGCTCGTCCGTCCGATCTTAGGCGGTTCTTTAAGCATTCCGATGAGCGACGTTGTCGATCTGGAAGAGGAAAAAGCCAAACTGAAAAAAGAAGCCGAGCATCTGAACGCTGAAATCAAGCGTGCGGAAGGCATGCTTTCCAATGAACGCTTTGTCGCTAAGGCTCCGGCTGAGAAAGTCGAAGCGGAACGCAAAAAGCTGGAAACCTATAAGCAGCAGCTGGACATCGTCCAGACCCGCTTGCGGGAAATTGAGAAATAAACGCTGTCAAAAAAATCTCAGCTTTCATGCAGAATTACCAAGTACCCGGTCCACAGACCGGGTTTTCTTGCGAAACGATCGAGTTCAAAAGTGTCTGAAACGCAGTACAAAGGCGTGTTTATGCAGAGGATGCGCGATCCCGCGAACGACGGAATTCTCGGTTTGATCTGCCCGACAGAGATGACTAACTTTGATGTGTTGCTTGACGCTGTAATCAGATGCAGAAAAAATAAATGGTGAGGTTAAAGCGACACGTTTTAGGTTCAGCACTTCCTTGCTCGAAAGTTTTCGATAAGTGATAAGCGGTGAAAGAGCCGCAGCATTTCAGAATAAAAGCTGAAACGCCGCGGTTTTTCTGTGATTTGATCGCGCAAAGATAAAAAATCGGTTAAGCTATAGACAGAAGACAGAAGACAGAAGACAGAAGACAGAAGACAGAAGACAGAAGACAGAAGACAGAAGATGGAGATATTGAAATCGGGATAACGGAAAGGGTCATAAGCGATGGCGCTTATCAGAAAGGAAAAATATGGCAGAAAGAAAAATTATTTTAAATCTGGCGGTGAGTTTGGATGGCTATATCTGCGATCCGGAGGGTGGTTTCGCCTGGATCAGCGGTCAGGGAGACCGTCGGCTGGACACAGTTCCTCATTACGACATCGAAGCTTTTGCCAGCCAGGTCGACGTGATTGTGATGGGCCGAAAAGCTTATGAGGACTGCGGGCTGGACTTTGTCGCAGAGCCGCAAACCAAACAATTCTGGATCGCCTCCTCCAAGCCGCTGGCTTTAGAGCCGCCAGCCCGGTGGATCAGCGGGGATCTGGTCGCTTCGGTGCTGGCGCTGAAAAAACAGCCGGGCAAGGATATCTGGCTGTTCGGCGGGGCTGGCGTAACGGATCCCTTTATTCGAGCCGACGCTGTTGACGAATATATCATCGGGATTATTCCGATTCTGCTGGGGCAGGGCCGGCGGTTATTTCATGAAGGCTTCGCATCGATCGCGCTGCATCTGGAACAGTTCTGGATTGATGACGGCGTCGTGGTGATGCGCTATCGCCGCCGCGGCGAGACTTTGGGGAAGTGACAAAATCTGCGAACTGTCGGAATGGGGATAGTAAAAGATGCGGCAGGCGGTAGGAAGTCATGGTATAATAGGAACGGGTGATAACCATGAAAACAAAAACGAAATTGATGATTGCGGCCGGCGCCGCCGCAGGCGCGGCTGCCAGCTATTACGGCGTCTGCGAACTGGCGTATAACCGGTTTATCCGCCGCGGCCCAAAATTCTTTGCGATGGGTCCGCAGGAGGACGCGTTGACTGAAGAACAGCGGGCGGAACACCGGCAGCGCCAGGAAGCGGTGCAGAGCTGGTTTGCGGCCAGTCAGGTGCAGGATCTGACGCTGACTTCTTTTGACGGGCTGCGGCTGCACGCAACCCAGATTCTCAACCATCCCGACAGCGACAAATGGATCGTGATGGCGCATGGCTACGGCGCGGACAGTCTGGCGCTTTTGCCGAGAGCGAAAACGTTTGACGAAGCCGGCTTTAACGTGCTCCTGCCGGATCTGCGCGGGCATGGGTTAAGCGAGGGGGATTATGTCGGCATGGGCTGGAATGACCGGCGCGACCTGATCGCCTGGACGGACCGCATCGCAAGCGAGCATCCGACCAGCCAGATCGTCTTGTTTGGTCTGTCAATGGGCGCGTCCGCGGTGATGATGGCCTGCGGCGAAGAAGATCTCAGCGATCATGTTGTCTGCGCGATTGAGGACTGCGGCTATACCAGCATCCCGGCGATTGCGGAAAAGCAGGTGCGCAGTGCGTTTGGAATCGCAACCCAGCCGGTTCTGATCGGGCTGTCAACCTTGATCAAAATGCGCTGCGGTTACTCTGTTTGGGAAGCCAGCGCGGTGGAGCAGCTGCGGCAGTGCCGTGTTCCGATGTTGTTTATCCATGGCGAAGAGGACGATTTTGTTCCGTATGACATGGTGTTCGAAAATTATTACGCGTGCGCCAGCGAAAAAGAGCTGTACACCGTACCGGCGGCCGGACATTGCGAAGCCTATCGCAGCCCGCATTATGACGAGCGGCTGTTCCGTTTTATCCGCCGTTTTCTGCGCTAAGCAGGCAAACAACCCTTGAATTTGAAAAAAAGTTTAAATTTGAAAAAAGCCTAACAGACCAGTTCTGAAAGGCTTTTTTGTCATTTTAAGGGAATCTGGTAAGACCAAATATATGTAAACGTTTACAAAAACTATGGAAATTCCTGGTCAGTTCCGCTATAATAAGTCTATGAAAGTTGGCTGGAAAATACGCCTATAAGGAGGAACAATGAGCGAAAAATATGTTTATCTTTTCTCTGAAGGAAATGGTAAAATGCGCGAACTGCTCGGCGGAAAAGGGGCAAATCTGGCAGAAATGACCAATTTGGGCATGCCGGTTCCGCAGGGCTTTACCGTTACGACGGAAGTCTGCACACGTTACTATGAAGACGGAGAAAAAATTGCGCCGGAGATTACGGAGGAAATCAACCGCAATCTGAAAACGCTGGAAGAAATGACAGGCAAGAAGATGGGCGATAAGGAAAACCCGCTGCTGGTTTCCGTTCGTTCGGGCGCCCGCGCATCCATGCCGGGCATGATGGATACGATCCTGAACCTGGGCATTAACGATGAAGTCGTCGAAACGATCGCGGCAAAGACGGAGAATCCGCGCTTTGCTTACGATAGTTACCGGCGTTTCATTCAGATGTTCTCGGACGTCGTCATGGGCTTGCCGAAAAGCAAGTTTGAAGTGATCATCGACGAACTCAAGGACCGCAAGGGCGTTAAGCTCGATACGGAACTGGATGCGGACGATATGAAGGAAATGACTGCGCGTTTCAAGGAATTCTACAAGGAAAATCTGAACGAGGACTTCCCGCAGGATCCGAAAGAACAGATGATCCGCGCCGTTGAAGCGGTATTCCGTTCCTGGAATAATCCGCGTGCGATTTACTACCGCAAAATGAACGATATCCCGGGTTCCTGGGGAACAGCCGTCAACGTCCAGATGATGGTGTTTGGCAACATGGGCAACACCTGCGGCACCGGCGTCGCGTTTACGCGTAACCCGGCGACCGGCGAAAATAAACTGTTCGGAGAATTCTTAATGAACGCGCAGGGTGAAGACGTCGTCGCGGGAATCCGTACACCGCAGACGATCGACGAATTAAAAGAAGTCATGCCGGATGCATACAACAGCTTCGTGGAGATCTGCGGCAAGCTGGAAAAGCATTACCGCGATATGCAGGACATGGAATTCACGATTGAAAATGGCAAGCTGTTCATGCTTCAGACCCGAAACGGCAAGCGTACCGCGGCTGCAGCGTTAAAGATTGCCTGCGATATGGTGGCGGAAGGCCTGATTACAAAAGACGAAGCGCTGATGATGGTCGAACCGAAGGCATTGGACGCCTTGCTGCACCCGCAGTTTGATCCGGCTGAATTGAAACAGGCGCATCTGATTGCCAGCGGCCTGCCGGCTTCGCCGGGAGCGGCCTGCGGTCAGGTTGTCTTCAGTGCGGAAGATGCGATCACGGAAGCCAACAAGGGCAAAAAAGTCGTGCTGGTTCGTCTGGAAACCTCGCCGGAAGACATCGAAGGCATGAACGTCGCTCAGGGGATCCTGACTGTTCGCGGCGGCATGACCTCGCATGCGGCGGTTGTCGCGCGCGGCATGGGACGCTGCTGTGTCTCCGGCTGCGGTGAAATCGACATCCATGAAGAAGAAAAAACCTTTACTGTCGGCGGTCACACTTATAAAGAGGGCGACTGGATTTCGTTAGACGGTTCGACCGGCAATGTTTACGGCGAAGCCGTGAAAACAGTTCCGGCGCAGATCTCCGGCGATTTTGAAACGTTTATGAAATGGGCGGATGAACGCCGCGTGCTGCAGGTCAGAACGAACGCTGACACGCCTAAGGATGCGAAGCAGGCTGTCGCTTTCGGCGCTCAGGGCATCGGCTTAGTCAGAACAGAACACATGTTCTTTGATTCCAACCGCATTAAAGCAATGCGGGAAATGATTGTTTCCTCCACGGAAGAACAGCGCCGTGCGGCTTTGGCGAAACTGCTGCCGATGCAGCGTTCCGACTTTGAAGGCATCTATGAGGCGATGGAAGGCCGTCCGGTCACGATCCGTTATCTGGATCCGCCTTTACATGAATTCCTGCCGACTTCCTCGTATGACATCGCGACGCTGGCTCAGGACATGAACCTGAATATCGACGATCTCAAGAGCATCATTACTTCGCTCCATGAGTTCAACCCGATGATGGGTCACCGCGGCTGCCGTCTGGCGATCTCCTATCCGGAAATCGCAGAAATGCAGACGCGCGCAGTCATTGAAGCGGCGATTAACGTCAACCGCAAACATCCGGATTATCACATTACGCCGGAAATCATGATTCCGCTGGTTGGCGATGTCAACGAACTGAAATATGTCAAGAATATCGTCACCAAGGTTGCGGATGAAATCATCAGCGCTTCCGGTATCGAAATGAAATACATGGTCGGCACGATGATCGAAATCCCGCGGGCCGCTCTGTTAGCGGATGAGATCGCGGAGGAAGCGGAGTTCTTCAGCTTCGGCACCAATGATTTAACGCAGATGACATTCGGCTTCTCGCGTGATGACGCCGGCGGATTCCTGTCGCATTATTACGACAAGAAGATTTACGAGCAGGATCCGTTTGCCCGTCTGGATCAGCATGGCGTTGGCAAGCTGGTCGCGATGGCGGCAGAGCTGGGCCGTAAGACCCGCCCGAACATCAAGCTGGGCATCTGCGGCGAACACGGCGGCGATCCAAGCTCGATCGAATTCTGTCACCGCGTCGGACTGAACTATGTTTCCTGCAGTCCGTACCGTGTCCCGATCGCCCGCTTGGCCGCAGCGCAGGCAGCGATTAAGAACGATAAAAATTAATTTAAGGAAGAGCAGAGAAAATGTCTCTGCTCTTTGCTTCATAGAAGCTCAATCATACAGGGAATCAAAGGAGAAGAACATGAAAACAAAATTTGCGATTTTAGGGGCTGGCAAGCTGGGCAGCATTGTGGCGCGGGCCTGGAAAGCCGGCAAGATGCCGGAATATGAACTGGTCGGCATTCTCAGCCGGACGGCGGATTCCGCTCAAGCCTTGGCGGAGGAGGTCGGCGTGGCCTGGACAACCCAACTGGAGGAGCTGCTGAGGTGGAAACCGCAGATCGTTGCCGAAGCGGCTTCCGTCGAGGCCGTGAAAGCCAATGCGATCGCGGTTTTACAAGGCGGAGCGGATTTCGTCACGCTGGCGATCGGGGCGTTTGCGGACGCTGATTTTTATGAAGAAGTGCAGGCGGTGGCGCGCGCGGCCGGCCGCAAGGTTTACATCGCTTCCGGCGCGATCGGGGGTTTTGATTTAATGCGCACCGCGGCTGTGATGAGTCCGATCGAAGCCTCCATCACTTCCGAGACCGGACCGCAGTATCTGCGCACAACGCCGGTCTATCGTGAAGAAATGGCGGCCAGCGAAACGACGCTGACTGCTTTTGAAGGCAGCGCTAAGGAAGCGATCGCTCTGCTTCCCCGCCGGGTGAACGTCGCTGTAGCCACGTCGCTGGCCACCAATGGGCCAGAGCATACCGGCGTGAAGATCGAGAGTACGCCGGGCTTTATCGGCGATACCCATACGATCCGGGTGGAAGGCGAGGAAATCAAGGCGGAAATTGCGATCTATTCCCGCACCAGTGCAATTGCCGGCTACAGCGTTGTGGCTTTGCTTAACAACATCGCCTCCCCGATTCAGTTCCAGTAGTTTTTCCTTCCCAGCAGGTATAAATCGGAAAAAAACGCCGAGAATACTGGCAGGAGGAATCAATAATGAAAAAAACAATTCTGCGGTATGCTGCGGTCTGCTTGGGATTTGCTTTGATTTTGGGCGGCTGCAGCAGAAACAACAATTCAACCACACCCACGCCGTCGATGACCCCTTCGGCCTCGCCGGAAAGCTCGATGACACCGACGGAAACGGTGGAACCGATTGCCAGCATTCAGGATGTTCTGGATCACTTCCAGAATAACAATTACACCTTCAACCAGGTGACGCCGATTGAAAACACGGATTTCAACGCGCTGGAAGGCACCTCGTTTCAATACAACGATCAGGTCTATTACCTTTATCGTTTTGATCCGGCCAACGAGGAAAGTCAGAAAATGCTGAACTATGCGAGTCAGAACGGCCGGATGAAGGTCAACGCTAACGGTCAGGAAACCGAATACTACGCGTATGTCAACGGCAATACAGCTTTGATCTACGACAGTAAGGAAATGATCGAAGACCTGAAGGAAATCTATTCGCAATACCGCAATTCCACAATGCAGGGTCAATAAGACTCTGCCTTTTCTTTCCCGTGATATAATGAAGGCAGAAGGGCAGGGATGACGATGCGCAGAAAAGGAAGCTTTATTGCGGCATTGCTTGCGATGATGGTGATGCTGAGCGCTTGCGGCTGGCTGGATCAGCTGTGGATTCTGGCCAAGACGAGCCGGGCGCTGACGACGATGGAATCCGTGACCGCAGACATCACGATTGAGGCTGAAGGTAAGGCTGGCAACCGCTATCTATGGCTGCCCTATCATGTTGCCGGGCAGGGCGTGCTGCAGGGACGAAAGGAAGAACCCGCGGTCAAGCTGGATTTGCGCTGGCAGGGCGGCAGCGGCGTGCTTCAGATTCCGCTGCATGTTCAAGCTCAGTGGCGCTGGCAAGAGGACCGCTGGCAAAAGTATGATCTGAATCAGAAACAATGGGTTGATCAGCCGGGAGCTAAACCAGCCTTGCCGGATTGGAAAGCCATTCTGGCTGTTTTAAAAGCCGGCCGCTGGTCGATGCAGGAAACGATCGGGAACGTCCGCTGTGCTGAGGTCAGTCTGACGTTGGATGCGGTTTCAGCCGCGGCTTTTTTCAGAGAATGGGGTCTGGAAGATCCGATCGCCGCAATGATCGAAAGTCAAAAAACGCTGACTGTTCGGTTTGCGGTAAAGGAGGAAACCGGGGAACCCGTCCGCTTAACGCTGGACAGCGGCGGAACGGAGGAACTTTCCGGCAATTTGTCGATGACGCTGGATCAGCTGCATATCCAGGCTGATTTTTCACAGATCGATCAAACGACCTGGGTGCAGCCTTAAACCCGTTCATCGTTCTGAATTTCTGGAAAAAATTCATTTCCATTGACAAGGCGGGAAAACCGGTGTATAAAAGAGGTACATACAAAGACCAGGACATGATCGTTTCAGAACTTGGATCAGAGAGGTTTCCGGAAGGTGCGAGGAAGCTGAAAAGGGAAATGGTTACCGCCTGCGAGTATCGCTTTTGAAAAAGCGACGATTCTCATCGTTATTGAGCTTGAGTGCCTGTTTCATGAAAGAAACAGGAAATAAGGTGGTACCGCGTTGAACAACGTCCTTAATCAAGGGCGTTTTTTTGTGGTCTTAGAAAAACAGGAGGAAGGAACTATGATCAACATCAAAGAAGACGAGCATCTGCATGTGCTCAACCACAGCTGTGCGCATTTGTTGGCGCAGGCTGTCAAACATCTGTATCCGCACGCAAAGTTCTGGGTTGGACCAGTGATTACCGACGGCTTTTACTACGACATCGACTTGGGCGACGATGTGCTGCATGAAGAAGATCTGGCGAAAATTGAAAAAGAAATGAAGAAGATCGCCAAGGATGGCAAGCGTATTGTCCGGCATGAAATCTCGAAAGCGGAAGCGCTGGAGATGTTCAAGGACGATCCGTACAAGCTCGATCTGATTGGGCACATGGACGAGGACGATACGGTGATCAGCTGCTACTCCCAGGGGGATTTTACCGATCTGTGCCGCGGCCCGCATGTCGAGAGCGTCAAGGAGCTGAAGCATTTCAAGCTGTTGAAAGTCAGCGGTGCGTACTGGAAGGGCGATGCCAACAACAAGATGCTGCAGCGGGTTTACGGCATCTGCTTTGATACCGACGAGGAAGTTCAGAACTATCTGAATTTCCTGGAAGAAGCGAAGAAGCGCGATCACAAGAAATTAGGCCGCGAGCTGGATCTGTTTATGATGAGCGAGTATGGCCCGGGGTTCCCGTTCTTTTTACCGAACGGCATGATCCTGCGCAATGTGCTGGAAAACTACTGGTACGAAGAACACACTAAGGAAGGCTATCAGTTCATCAAGACGCCGATCATGCTTTCCAAGGAATTGTGGGAGCTGAGCGGACACTGGGCAAATTACAAGGAAAACATGTATACGACGATGATCGACGACCGCGAGTTTGCGATCAAGCCGATGAACTGCCCGGGCGGAATGCTTGTGTATAAAAACGGTCTGCATTCCTATAAAGATCTGCCGTTGCGCGTCGGCGAGCTGGGACAGGTCCACCGTCACGAAGCCAGCGGTGCCTTGAACGGATTGTTCCGCGTCAGAACGTTCACTCAGGACGATGCGCATATCTTCATGCGCGAGGATCAGATCGAGAGTGAAGTCGTCCGGCTGATCAACTTCATCGACCGTGTGTATTCGGTGTTTGGCTTAAGCTATGAAATCGAGCTGTCGACACGGCCGGAAAAGAAATATATCGGATCGATTGAAATCTGGGATAAAGCGGAGGCGGCGCTGGAAGCGGCGTGTCATGCAGCGGGCAAGGCCTGCAAGATCAATCCGGGCGACGGTGCGTTCTACGGACCGAAGCTGGACTTCCATTTAACGGACAGTCTGGGACGGGTCTGGCAGTGCGGCACGATCCAGCTGGATATGAATCTGCCGGAACGCTTCGATCTGACTTATGTCGACGCGGACGGTTCCAAGAAACGTCCGATCATGCTGCACCGCGTCATCTTCGGCTCGATCGAGCGCTTTATCGGCATTCTGATCGAACATTACGCCGGTGCTTTCCCGATGTGGCTGGCGCCGCAGCAGGTCGTCATCGTACCGGTGCATCATGAACGGCATCTGGACTATGCGAAAGAATTGGAAGCGATGTTGTTGGCCAAGGGCGTGCGCGTGAAGGTCGACGGCCGCAACGAAAAGCTGGGCTACCGCGTTCGTGAAGCGCAGACGCATAAGATTCCGATGCAGATTGTCGTCGGCGACGGCGAGGTTGAAAACAACACGGCGACGGTTCGCCGGTATGGCAAGAAAGACTCCGTGACGCTCAGCAAAGAGGAACTGCTGGAAAGCATTCTCAACGAAATTGAAACGAAGGCGCGCGTATGAAGAAATGGCTTTGTTTCCTCAGCGTTCTTGCGCTGACGGCAGGGTGCGCCGCCAATCCTAAAACACCCGAAACAACTCCGGAAACATCGCCGGAGCCGACTGCGGAAACCACGCCGGCTTCCTTGTCAATCCTGGGTCCGACCGGGGCTCCGGCGCTGGCCTTGATCGCGCCGATGAAGGCGGGACAGGATGTGACGCTTGTCGACGGTACGGATGTGCTGCAGGCCGCGTTCGTCAATCCGAATCCGGAATATGACGTGATCGTCGCGCCGAGCAATCTGGGTGCGAAGCTGGCCGCCAATGGCAAGACAACCTACCGGATGGAAAGCGTCTTAACCTGGGGAAATCTGTATCTGGTCGCGGCGGATGAAGCGGCCTTGGAAAACGCGGGTGTCTTTGCGGCTTTCGGCGAGGGTGCGGTACCGGGCAAGGTGCTGGAAACAGTTTTGCAGGCTAATCCGGTTACGCCGGAAATCACCTGGTATGCCAGTGTGGCGGAAGTCCAGGGCGCTATGCTGGCGGGGAAAGCCGACGTAGCGCTGATGGCGGAGCCGGCGGCGACGGCGACAATCGCCAAGGCGAAGGAGAAAGGTCAGGAGCTGAAGATCGTCATGGATCTGCAGGAACAATGGAAGACGGCTACCGGAACCCAGGGCTATCCGCAGGCGGCGCTGTTTGTCCGTCAGGATCTGCCGGAAGAAAAGAAAGCAGCCGTTGAAACCATGCTGCAGTCGATGCGCGATTATCTGGATCAGGCGGAACAGGATCCGTCGATCGTCGAAGCGGATATTAAAACACTGGGCGCTCAGACGCTGGGCGTGCCTGGCAGTGCTGTGATCGCTAAGACGTGGACGCGGATGAATCTCAACATCGTTAACGCACAGGAAGTCCAGAGCGAACTGGAATCCTTCCTCACGCTGTTTGAGATTACGGAACTCGCGGGCATACTGGCGGAATAAAACAAAAGATTCACTGAGAGAAGGTCAAGCCGGCCTTCTTTTTTTATGGATTGTAAAAATTTTGTTAAGAAAAGAAATAATTTTCAGAATATGTTGAAAACGAATGAAACCAAGCGATATAATAGAAATCAGAGAAAGGGTGGTACACCAATGACGATGGACTTAAACGAACGGATTTTTTATTACTTTAACGAACTGACAAAGATCCCGCACGGATCTCGTAACGAAAAACAGCTGAGCGACTGGCTCGTTCAATTTGCGAAGGATCACGGCCTGCGCTGGATTCAGGATGAGATGAACAATGTCATCATTTATAAAGCCGGCACCGCCGGTCTGGAAAAGGCGGGCGCGGTGATTCTGCAGGCGCATATGGACATGGTCTGCGAGAAGGAAGCGGACGTGGATTTTGACTTTGAAACGCAGGCGTTGAATACCTATGTGGAAGACGGCTGGCTGAAAGCCCGCGGCACGACGCTGGGGGCGGACGACGGCGTGGGCGTCGCGATGATGCTGGCGCTTCTGGAAGCGGACCAGAAACCGCATCCGCCGCTGGAATGCGTGTTCACAGTCATGGAAGAAATCGGTCTCAATGGCGCGCAAGGGTTAAAGAAAGACTATTTTACGGCGAAACGGATGATCAACATGGACTGCGGAGGCGAAGATAAAACCGTGGTTTCCACCGCGGGCGGGTTAGTCTGTACGATGACGATGGTGCGGCCGCAGGAAAGATTTGAAGGCAGCGGCTGGAAATTGACAGTTTCCGGACTGAAAGGCGGACATTCCGGTTCGAATATCGATAAAGAGCTGGGCAATGCGAACAAAATCGCGGTCCGCTGTCTGCGGGAGCTGGTCAAAAACGAGCTGGAGGTCTGGATCGCGGATTGGGACGGCGGCAATAAGGACAACGCAATTCCGCGCGATTGCTGGATTCGGTTCGCCAGCCAGGATTCACGCAAGGTCCAGAAGTGTGTCGAGCAGGTAGCGGAACAGGTGAAGGCGGAGCTGAAGGCCAGCGATCCGGATGTTGCCATTACATTGGAAGCCGATTCCACGATCAGCGCGGTTTACTCCGCACAGGATTCGAAAGCATTCATCAATTTCATCACCGTCCTGCCAAGCGGTCTGCGCGCCAAAAGCATGGCAATTCCGGGCCTGACCTGGGCTTCAGAAAACCTGGCTTCGATCAAGCGGCGCGGATCCAGTCTGATCGTCACGATCTCGATGCGTTCAGCGCAAAAGAGCTGGATTGAAAAAATGAGCGATGAACTGACGATTCTGGCGGGATTGTATGGCTGGACCTGCAGCTTTGCTAACGGCTATCCAGCATGGGATTATTGTGAAAAGAGCGCGATGCGGCAGAAGCTGGCGGCCCTGGTTCAACAGAAAACCGGGAAGGAATTAAAAACGGAAGCCGGCCATGGCGGTACGGAATGCGGCGTGTTCTGCGAGATGATTCCGGGGATTGATATCGTGACGATCGTACCGGAAGCCAGCGGCGCGCATACGCCGCAGGAAAAGCTGAACCTGGAGTCGTTTAAACGGACATACGACCTGCTTTGCGAGCTGTTGGCAAGCTTGGAAGATTAACGCTTCATTCTGATTAGTTTTTGCTTGGCAGGGGGACGCGTATGGATCTGGATCTGATTTACGATTATTTTGACGAGGAACATCGCTTAACCGCGACGCCCGCCCGCAGCATTGAACTGTTGACGACGAGAATGCAGATTGCGAAAGTGCTGAAACCGGGAATGCAGATTCTGGATGTGGGGGCTGGAAGCGGAGCCTACAGTCTGGCTTATGCCCAGGAGGGCTATGCGGTCACCGCGGTGGAACCGGTGAAAAAGCACTGTGCGCTCATGAAGGCGAAACGCCGGCCGGCCATGGATCTGACGATCCTGGAAGGCAACGCGCTCGATCTGACGATGCTGGAAGCCGCTTCGTTCGACGTCGTCCTGTGTTTGGGACCGCTCTATCATCTTGAGCATGAAGCGCAGCGGACACGCTGTCTTGAACAGGTGCTTCACGTGCTGAAACCCGGCGGATCCGCGTTCTTCGCTTTTATCAATAACGATATGGTGTTCATAACGGAAGCGATGGTCTACAATCCGGATTTTCTGGACAACGGCCGGTATGACCGCAGCACGTTTAAGGTGGCGGATATCCCGTTTGTTTTTCTGACGCTGGATCAGGTTCGCCGCTGGCTGGATACGCTCGGCTGGAAACCGGCTCAGGTTTTCGCTGCGGACGGCATGGCCGAGCTGTTGGCGGACAAAGTGAACACGCTGAGCGCCGAACAGTTTCAGCAATGGCTTGCGTTTCACTGGGCGATGTGCGAGAAACCGGCGATGCTGGGCGCGAGTAATCATGTTGTTTTCAGGCTGGATAAAGTGTGAAAAATATCGCAAAAGGGCGGAGCTGACCGCCTTTTTTGTGCATTGATTCGCAAGGTCGGGAAAGGGCGAAAAATGGGAAATAAAGATAGCGTTTTCATTCAGACTGATGATATAATAAATCCATGAGAAAACAGCGAACCGGTTTGAAAAAAGAACAGTTCCTTACGATCGTGATCCTGATGATCCTCTGGCAGCTGCTGGCGCTGAGCGTCAATAACGACATTTTGATCCCGATGCCTCTGGACGTGGCGCGGCGGATGCTTGCGGATGTATCGCAGCCGGCCTTCTACGCGCAGACGCTGAGCACTCTGGGACGGATGCTCAAAGGCTTTGGAATTTCGCTGATCCTCGCGTTGGTCTGCGGGTTTGCGGCGGCGATGCAGCCGGTGATCCGGCGCTTGATCGAACCGCTTGAGGTGATCGTTAAAACGATTCCCAATTTGTCCTACATTATGATTTTCCTGATCTGGCTGGGCAGCGAAGGCAGTGTCATGGTTACCAGCTTCTGCGTGCTGTTCCCGGTCTTTTATACGGCAGTTTTGTTAAGCCAGGATCTATTGGACAGCGAGCTGCAGGATGTGCTGCGCTGCTACCCGGAAAGATCGGTGTCTGTTTTCTGGAAAGTGCGTCTTCCGCAGGCTTTGCCGCATCTGTTGGCGGCGATGAAAACCGGCTTCGGCTTAGGCTTGCGGGTCTGCGTCATGGCGGAGGTGCTGACGCAGGTGAGAATTGGAATCGGCCGGCAGATGTCGTATGCGGCGCGGATCGCGCTGGATATGACGGGTCTGTTCGCCTGGACGCTGTGGATTATTCTGATCAGCGCGGCGGCGGACGGCTTGTTCAGCTGGCTGCAGAAAAAGGTTGAATCATCCCTGTGATGTTTTCAATATAGAAACCCAAATAACACGTGGAGGTGAAAGGATGGGGAAACTCAACGAACAGTCGGTGCAGGTCATCGATCGGATCGTCGATCGGCATCGCGGCCGGCCGGGACCGGTGAAGCTGATGCTGCACGACGTCCAGAAAGAGCTGGGCTATATTCCGTTTGAAGCAATGGAGAAAATTGCCGCAGCGTCAGGTGTTTCAGCCGCTGAGGTGTATGGCGTCGTCACGTTCTATACGCAGTTTACGACCGAACCGAAGGGCAAGCATGTCATCAATGTGTGCATGGGCACAGCCTGTTATGTCAAAGGATCGGCGGATTTACTGCAGCGGATTTGCGATCTGACCGGAACGAAGGTTAATCAGACGAGCGCCGACGGTCTGTTTTCGCTCGATGCAACGCGCTGCCTGGGGGCATGCGGATTAGCGCCGGTAGCGATTCTGGACGATCAGGTATACGGCAACGCGACCAGCTCCACCGCGCTGGAGGACCGGATCAAAGCGATCATTAAAACCGAGTCCGGCGTTCAGTAAAAGAAGAAAGAGGAGAAGCACATGAAATCATGGAATGAACTTCGCGAACTCCGGGCGAGCGCGGCGAAGGAAATCGCATTGCGCAATCCAGGAGCTTCGGCTGCTGCGGGGCCAGAACGGCTGCATGTTTTAGTCTGTGCCGGCACCGGATGCACATCGTCATCTTCGGCGCTGATCATGGAGCAGATGCAGCAGCAGTTAACCGCCCGTGGTCTGGATCAGGAAGTCCGCGTCATCAAGACCGGCTGTTTCGGCCTGTGCCAGAAAGGTCCGATCGTTGCGGTCTATCCCGATAAAATTTTCTACTGTCATGTCAAACCGGACGATGTCGGTGAGATTATCGAACAGCACTTCATCGGCGGGCAGCCGGTAAAACGGCTGGAGATGAACGACATTGATGAAATCACGCAGGAAAAGATCTTTGATATCGACAAGATCCGCTTCTATGCCAAGCAGCAGCGGATCGCGTTAAAAAACTGCGGTCAGCTCGATCCGGAGAATATCCGCGAATATATCGCCCGCGACGGCTATGAAGCACTGGCGAAAGCGCTGCATGAAATGCAGCCGCAGGAAGTGATCGACGAAATTAAGAAATCCGGCCTGCGCGGCCGCGGCGGCGGGGGCTTCCCGACCGGTGTGAAATGGCAGTTTGCGGCAGATCAGCCGGCGGGCGACAAGTATGTTATCTGCAATGCCGACGAAGGCGATCCGGGCGCGTTTATGGATCGTTCGATTTTGGAAGGCGATCCGCATGCCGTCTTGGAAGCAATGGCGATCGCGGGCTATGCGATCGGCGCCCAGCAGGGGTATGTGTATATCCGCGCGGAATACCCGATCGCGGTGAAACGCTTGCAGATTGCGATCGAACAGGCGAAGGAACTGGGTCTGTTCGGTGAGCATATTTTAGGCACGGACTTCAGCTTTGATATCGAGATCCGCCTGGGCGCGGGCGCGTTTGTCTGCGGTGAGGAAACCGCGTTGATCCAGTCGATCGAAGGCAAGCGCGGCATGCCGGTGCCGAAGCCGCCGTTCCCGGCGGTCAGCGGCGTCTGGGGCAAGCCGACGATTATCAACAACGTTGAAACCTATGCTAATGTGGCACAGATTATCCTGAAGGGCTCCGGCTGGTTCAGTGCGATCGGCACGGAGAAATCCAAGGGCACCAAGGTCTTTGCGTTAGGCGGTAAAATCGTCAACACCGGACTGGTTGAGATTCCGATGGGCACGACGCTGCGTGAGGTGATTTATGAAATCGGCGGCGGCTGCCCGAACGGCAAGAAGTTCAAAGCGGTCCAGACCGGCGGTCCAAGCGGCGGCTGCCTGACCGTCGAGGATCTGGATACACCGATTGACTTTGACAATCTGATCGCTTTGGGCTCAATGATGGGGTCCGGCGGAATGATCGTTTTGGATGAGGACAACTGCATGGTTGACGTAGCGCGCTTCTACATGGAGTTTATCGTCGACGAATCATGCGGCAAATGTACGCCGTGCCGCGTCGGCACCAAGCGCATGCTGGAACTGCTGACGGATATCTGCGAAGGCCGCGGAACGATGGAAACGCTGGACGAGCTGGAAACGCTGGGCAAGATGATCAAGGATACCGCGTTATGCGGTTTAGGTCAGACCGCCGCCAATCCGGTGCTGTCGACGCTACGCTTATTCCGCGACGAATATGAAGCACACGTCAAAGAAAAACGCTGCCCGGCCGGCGTCTGCAAGAAGCTGCTGCATTACTCGATCGATCCGGAGAAGTGCCGCAAATGTTCAATGTGCGCCCGCAACTGTCCGGTCGGCGCGATCAGCGGCGTTCCGGGCCAGAAACCATATGTGATCGACCACGACAAGTGCATCAAGTGCGGCGCTTGTATGGAGACCTGCCGCTTCGGTGCGGTCAAGCGCGATTAAGGAGGGCCGCGGAAACATGACGAAAATCAATTTAAAGATCAATAATATTCCGGTTCAGGCCGAGCCGGGTTCCACTATTTTGCAAGCGGCGCGGGCCGCAGGCATCCAGATCCCAACGCTCTGTTATTTAAAAGACGTCAACAAGACGGGTGCCTGCCGCGTCTGCACAGTTGAAATCAAAGGCGCGAAAAGCCTGGGCGCCGCGTGCGTGTATCCGGTCAGCGAGGGGATGGAGGTCTTCACCAATTCCCAACGCGCTTTGGAAGCGCGTAAGCACACCGTCGAGCTGATCCTGTCCAACCATTGCGGCGATTGTCTTTCCTGCATTCGCAACCAGAACTGCGAGCTGCAGAAGCTGGCGCAGCAGCTGGGGATCCGCAAGGTGCGTTATGAAGGGGAGAAAACACCGCCGACGTTTGACGAGGTTGCGCCGGGGATTGTCCGCGACACGTCCAAGTGCGTGCTGTGCGGACGCTGCATCGAGACCTGCAAGAAGGTTCAGGGACTGGGCATTCTGAGCTTTATCAACCGCGGCTTCAACACTAAGGTCGCGCCGGTCTTTGATAAGAGCTTCAACGACGTCAACTGTATGCAGTGCGGCCAATGCGTCAACGCCTGCCCGGTCGGCGCTTTGTTTGAAAAAGAAGACATTCACCGCGTCATCGAAGCGCTGAACGATCCGGCGCAGCATGTCGTCGTCCAGACGGCCCCGGCGGTACGCGCGGCGTTAGGCGAGGAGTTCGGCCTGCCGATCGGCACACGGGTTACCGGCAAGATGGCCGCGGCGCTGCGGCGGATCGGGTTTGACCGTGTCTATGATACCAACTATGCCGCGGATCTGACGATCATGGAAGAAGGGCATGAGTTCATTGAACGCGTCCAGCATCAGGGCGTGCTGCCGATGATCACGAGCTGTTCGCCAGGCTGGATCCGGTATTGTGAATTTGAATATCCGGATCTGCTGGAGCATCTGAGTTCCTGCAAGTCGCCGCACATGATGTTCGGCGCGATTCTGAAATCTTATTACGCGCAAACGCATAATCTGGATCCGCGCAAGATCACGGTCGTTTCCATCATGCCGTGCACCGCGAAGAAGGCGGAGGTTGTCCGTCCGGAAATGCGCAAGGATGGCGTGGCGGATGTGGACGTTGTCCTGACGACGAGAGAATTAGGGCGGCTGATCAAGATGTATGGAATCAATTTTGAGAATCTGCCGGATGAAGATTTTGATCAGGATATGTTCGGACAATATTCCGGAGCCGGCGTGATCTTCGGCGCCAGCGGCGGGGTCATGGAAGCAGCGCTAAGAACCGTCAAGGAAACGCTGGAAAACAAACCGCTGGATAGTCTGGACTTCACAGTTGTCCGGGGCATGGAAGGCGTGAAGACGGCGGAGCTGGAGGTCGCGGGGATGCAGGTTAAAGTTGCGGTTGCCTCCAGTATGAGCTGCGCCAAGCCGCTTTTGGATGAAATCCGCGCCGGCACCTCGCCGTATCATTTCATCGAGATCATGGGCTGCCCGGGCGGCTGCATCAACGGCGGCGGTCAGCCGATTATCAACGCTTCAATCCGCAACGGCTTCCGGCCGATTGACTGGAAGAAGGAACGGGCAAAGGCGTTATATGATGAGGATGCGCTGCAGAGCGTGCGTAAATCGCATGAGAATCCGCAGATCATCGCGCTGTATGATCAATTCCTGAAAGAACCGGGAAGTCCGCTGGCGCATGAGCTGCTTCATACGACATATTCCAAAAAAGAACGTTTCAAATAAGATAGTCATTAAGATAAAGCAAAGAGGGAAGGACTTCATGTTTTTCCTTCTTTTGCTTTTTGCGGAGGGAGTGCGGGACATTAAAAAAGATTTTAAAAGGTGTCGGTGCGGCGATCGCCGGATTGATCGCTTTGATTGTTGGCTATGGGATTTTCTTGCAGGTTAATTATTACCGGATCGCGGATTTTCAAAGCGTGGAGACGGTGAACAATCCGCCGGCGCGGCTCGATGCTGATCAGGAGTATACGCTGATGACGTACAATGTCGGCTTTGGAGCGTATTCGGACGACTATTCTTTCTTCATGGATACTGGAAAGATGAAAGACGGGAAAGCAACGCGGGGAAAGCATGGCCGGGCTTTAAGCAAGGAAGCAGTGATTGCAAATACGCAGGGTAGTCTCGCCCTGATCCAACAATCATTGCCAGATTTTATTTTCCTGCAGGAAGTCGATGTGAAGTCGTCGCGGAGTTATGGCGTCGATCAGGCAGCAATCCTTCGCTCTGCATTTTCGGGATATGGCAGCGTCTTTGCCTTGAACTTCCATAGTCCGTATTTAATCGTCCCGCTGCAGGAACCGCATGGCTCGGTACAGTCCGGATTGTTGACGCTGTCGAATTGGCATGTGGATGAAAATGTGCGGCGGCAGTTTCCTGTCGACGGCCCTTTTATTACAAAGTTTACCGACTTGGACCGGTGTTTTCTGATCAGTCGGTTAGGATTAGACAACGGAAAAGAGCTGGTGCTGATTAACATTCATCTGTCGGCCTACGATCAGGGCGGAACGATCCGCGTGCAGCAGCTGGCCTTGCTCAACCAGGTGCTGATTCAGGAGCGCGAACAGGGAAATTATGTGATCGCGGGCGGTGATTTTAATCATGACATCGCCGGTACGTTGGATTTCTTTCCTTCCCAGCAGCAGGTTCCAGATTGGATTTTTGCGATGAACACCGCGGATTTGGCAGAAGGGTATCACTTTGTTCGGGCAGATAACGCTGATGAAACCGCGACCTGCCGCGGCGCGGATATTCCGTTTGAGGCGGGGGTCACGTACCAGGCGATTGTCGACGGATTCTTGGTTTCGGATAATCTTACGGCGACAGCGGAGAATATCCAGAATGACTATCGGTATTCCGATCATAATCCGGTCGTATTGAAATTCAGAATGAATTAGTTGAAGGTTAGAGCGTGATAGAGGAGGCTCCGGCATAATGGCCGGGGTCTTTTTTTATGAATTTGTTAGGAATTGCTTCGTTATAATTGCGTTGATGAATAACCATACAGGACATGAATTTGGTTGTTGATTACATTTATGCCCCTTTTTATGGCAAAAAAATCACACATTTTTTGACAAACAAAATCCAATGCCAAAAACTGGTAAAATCGTTTATTTTTAATACATGTCCCATTATAAATGGCTTATTTCCTTGTGTCAATAATAGTGTACATTATCTGACGGTTAGCGACTGTTAGAGATTTCGCAGGGGGCGAAGGAAGCAGTTCTTTTTTTATGAACTGATTCCCATCGAGAGAGGGGGAGCAGCATGACCAAAGGTGAAAGCATCGAGCTTAGAACAAGGATATCGGTATCATTATCGATTAAAAAATGGATCGGCAAAGGGATTAAGCGTCTCATCGATATTCTGGCGGGGATTGTCGGATGTCTGCTTCTGATTCCGCTTTACTTCTATGTTCGCCATAAAAATCATCAGGAAGGCGATTATGACCCGGTGTTCTTTAAACAGACACGGATTGGCAAGGATGGCAAGACGTTTGAAATGATCAAATTTCGATCGATGATTCCGAATGCAGAAGCCGTCCTTGAACAGTTGATGAAGACGGATCCCAAGATCCGGGAAGAATATACAATACATAAAAAATTAAGACAGGATCCGCGCATTACCGCTGCGGGTGAATTTCTTAGAAAGACGTCGCTCGATGAATTTCCGCAGTTAATCAACGTTCTGAAGGGTGAAATGACGTTGATCGGTCCGCGTCCTTATCTGCCGCGAGAGAAAGAAGATATGGGCGAATATTATAATCAGATTATTCAGGTCAAACCCGGCTTAGGCGGGTTGTGGCAAGTCCGGGGGCGAAGTGATCTCAGCTTCCACGACCGCTGCGAACTGGATAAAGAATATGTCGAAAACTGGTACCTGTTGTGGGATTTCAAGATTCTGTTGAAAACGTTGCAAATTGTCCTTTTAAGAAAGGGGGCAATGTGATGCGCTGGTATTTTGTTGAAGTTGAAAAGCAGCATGAAGAAGATGTCCTGGAATTGATGAAAAGCTCACCTTTCGAAGCTTTTCTGCCCAAGAAACAACGTTATTTTAAAAAGCAGGAATTGGTGACCTGGGTAGAGCGGTTGTTATTTCCAGGAACGATCATGATTGTCAGTAATTTCCCTCAAGCTGAATTTACAAAACAGTTCAACGAATGGCTTTCTCAGCATTCCGATTTATCCCAGCTAATTCATTTAGAAGAAAAAGAATATTTCTTCCTCCAGGAAGATGAACGGCTTTTTCTAAATTCATTAATGAATGAACAGCGCGTAATTCCGATTTCAACCGGCGTCTTAAATGAGAAGCAATTAATTGTCGAATCCGGACCCTTGCAAGGGGTGGAATCACGGATAAAGAAGATTGACCGGCATCAGCGAACCGCGCAGGTTCAGTTTCAGATCTGCGGTCAGATGATGTTGCTTTACTTGGGATTGATTGTTAAACAAAGTGATTGAATTTGATTTGGATAGTTGCATGGGCACTTCCAATTCAGTTTCATGGTTATTTTTACAAACTCATCGGAAGCTTGAGGTGGCGAAGCCTACCTTTTTTTATTAATCGACAAGGATGTGACAAAATTGAAAAAAAAACAGAAAAGAAACAAAACAAAGATTTTGTTGATTGTAGCGTGCACGTTAATAGGTTTAATCGCTGTGATTGGCATCAGCGGAAATTTGTATGTAGATTCTTTATTAAACAAAACAAATCGTTCAAAGAAACTGACAGATGAAGAAGCTTTGGTAAATCAGGAAGTTAAAGATCAAGTGCAGGACCATAAAATTGTAAATATTGCTTTATTCGGTTCCGACAATCAGGATTGGAACGAGTGGACTGACACTGAAATGCAGCGGTCCGATGCGACAAAGATTATCTCTTTAGATTTTAACGCGAAGAAAATCAAAATTACTTCATTGCAACGAGATATTCTAGTCTATCTTCCTGAACCCTACAATGATTATGATAAGTTGAATCATGCCCATTGGCGCGGAGGTCCTGAGTTAGCGATTCAGACGATCAATTCGAATTTTGATATGGATATTACGCAATATGTAGGATTCAGTTTTGAAGCAACGGTAAAGTTGGTCGATTTAGTCGGCGGAATTGATCTTTATCTGACAGCCGAAGAAACGCATCAAAAGATTCGTGATTTACAAATTGACGGTGATGATGGGGTCTATCATCTGAATGGTCAACAAGTGAAAGAGTATTGCCGGATCCGGACTATTGACGATGACTTTCATCGCATGAAACGTCAGAATACCGTCATTATGGTCATCCTGACAGAACTCAGAACGAAGAACTTCTGGGAACTGATGGATATCGTTGAAGACATGATGCCTTGGATCGAAACGAATCTGACTAACGATCAAATTAAGAATTATATTATGAATTTATTGACCTTTGATTTAAAACATATTGATCAATACCAGATTCCTTCTACTGGAATGGAAGCCATCTACAAAACTGTAGAATATAATGATTTCAGTCCATTGTATGTAATGGATAGTTATCAACAGATGGTGAAGGATATTCATGAGAACATCTATGAAATGGAAAATTATCAGCCAAGTACAAAGGTAATTGAACTTGAGAAGTCAATCTATGAGAAATTCGGAGGACCTGAATAAGGTTCTTTTTTAGTGAGAGAGAAAAGGGAGAAAAGAAAAATGAATGAGAATGACGAAATTGAAATTGATTTGTCGCGAGTGTTTGAAATCATCAAAAAACATTTCAAACCTTTCGCACTGATCATTCTGGCCGCTTCGATTGTAGCGGCTTTGATCACACTGTTTCTGATACCAAAAAAATATACGGCGGAAGCAAAGCTGATCATTGTCCAGAAATCCAATCCAGATAGTCAACAGATCAGCTATAACGACCTTCAGATATCACAAAAGCTGGTGAATACCTACAGCGAGATTTTGAAGAGTGAAGCAATCAGCGATGAGGTAATTCAGAATCTAAAATTAGAAGACTTAGATACGGAAGGATATCAGAAGATCGTTAAGATCAGCTCAGTGAAAGATACGGAAGTCATCACGATTGCGGTAACGTCAAAAGATCCAAAAGAAGCCGCAGTGATTGCGAATGAGATCGTGGATGTATTTCGAGATAAGATCTATTCTATTATGAATATTGAAAATGTGACTGTTTTAAATTCCGCAAAGATTCCAGAGAAAAAATCCAGTCCATCGAATATTAAAAATACTCTGATTGGCTTCTTATTGGGCTGCGTTATTGATGGCTGCATTGTTGTTTATCTCTTATTAAATGACAGAAATATCCGGACTGAAGAAGAAATGAAACAGATCTTTGATTATCCGATAATCGGTTTAATACCTGATATGACGCATGGAACAGGAGGTGCTGAGTAATGCTGAGAGTTGGCGACGAACTGATTACCTTAATCGACCCGGATGCGCCTGCATCCGAAGCTTATCGAACGTTGAGAACTAATATTCTCATGCGGAACTTCGATCGGGATATGAAGGTCATCAACATTATTTCAACGACTGCCCAGGAAGGAAAAAGTACCTGTGTACTTAATTTAGCCATGGTTTATGCCCAATTACAGAAGAAAGTCTTAGTTATTGATTTAGACTTAAGAATGCCAACGATTCACAAGAAACTGAAGTTAAAGAATAAAAAGGGTATTTCTGATATCATTAGTCATCAGGCTGAATTTGAAGAAGTGGTATTACAACCTTACGAAAACGTGGATGTGATCACTGCGGGAACCAAGATCCCATTTGCTTCCGAGTTTATCCAATCGAACGCCTTAAAAGAATTCATCGAGGAGAGAAAGAAAGAATACGATTTAATTCTACTAGATTGCCCGCCGGTTGGATTGGTGACGGATGGCATCGTGGCAGCTTCATACTGTGATGGAACGATTTTAGTTTGTGCTTCGAATCGGAATGATCGGAAAGAATTGCTTCGAGTTAAAGATCAGTTAGAACAGACACAAGTGAATGTCATTGGAATTGTCATGACCATGATGCCTGTTCAGCGAAAATACTATAACAGCTATGGCTATCGATATAGTGATACGCAGAAAAAGACAACACAGAAGAAAAAGAAGAATTCAATCATTTCATCCATTACGAAAAAGAGTGATAAAAAGAAATGATCGATATTCATAGTCATTTGATTCCAGGAGTGGATGACGGAAGTCAGAGCTTAGAAGAATCGCTCTCTTTATTGAAGCAGGCTGAACAAGATGGAATCACAGAACTGATTACAACTCCCCATTTTATGAAGAATGGAGAGTTCAGGACAAAAGCGCCAGAGCTTGTACAACGATTCAATGAACTGAAACAAGCTTATAAAGGTCCTATTAAACTTCATTTAGGAAATGAGCTTTATATTCATCCTGATCTACCGGAGCTATTAGAAAAGGGTGAAATCTTAACCTTAGCTGAATCAGATTATATCTTAGTCGAGTTTCCATTCCGAGACTACAAAGATGAATATGATGAAATTCTTTATGAGCTGGCACTAAGATATCGAATCATTATCGCACATCCAGAACGGTATCGATATGTTCAGGAAGATCCAAATTTCTGTCTGCGCTGGCTGAATGAAGGATATTATTTACAAGCTAACCAAAACAGTTTGTTTAAGAAAGAGACGAAAAAAGCTCTTGTTTCTATGATCGAACATGGATTTGTTAGCTTTGTGGCTAGTGATGCACATAACGAACATCGACCTTGTCTACTCTCAGAAGCAAAAGCATTGCTTGAAGAAGAATTCGGAAATACTATAGCATTCCAACTGATTGAGGAGAATCCAAGAAAGATTTTGAGTAATGAAAAGATTCTTCATTATCATGGAAAGATAATTCAGAAAAAGAGATGGAAATTAAATTTGAAAATATTTTATTCCTGACATTGATTCCGGTCATACTACTGCGTATATCTTTCATTATTCAAAAGATCAACGAAATTTACCAGAGTTCAAAGAAATTTGTTTAATGGTCTACTTTGGCAAGTAGGCCTTTTTATTTAGTAACTTGTTCATTATCTATGTTCAATTGATACTTTCTTAATTCGTGTAATCCATTTCGTATTTCTCCATATAGCCAGCAGTAATCTTAATATAATTATGACTATAATTGGGACAAGAGATAGCAGAGAATGAAAGGCTCGTCTCTTAGTTCATATTTTCTTACCCGAAAAATAAACAAAAAGCGTAAACCGGGACTTTTGGTCGACATAAGGAGGGTAGGTATGTCGTAGCGGATAAAGGAAATCTACCCGCTTTTTGTCGTGGGTGAAGAAGAAAAAGTTTCAAAACCAGTTTTGAGGATGGTTTTAGATGAAAGTAAAAGCTTCCATTATGGGACTATTTTTGGGAGAGTATAGTAAATGACGAATGAAAAAGTGAAAATAGCAATATTGGGGCATAAACGAATTCCGTCGAGAGGAGGCGGAATTGAAATTGTTGTAGAAGAATTATCTACCCGGATGGTTGAGCAGGGTCATCAAGTAACTTGCTATAATCGCAAAGGACATCATGTAAGCGGCAAAGAATTCGATGATAGCTCATTGAGCGATTACAAGGGTGTTCACCTTAAATCAGTCTGTACGATTGATAAGAAGGGCTTGGCTGCAATGAATTCGTCTTTTTTTTGCTGCTTTAAAAGCTGTGTTTGGAAGATATGATGTGGTTCACTTCCACGCAGAGGGACCATGTGCAATGTCGTGGCTGCCAAAGCTGTTCGGCAAGAGATGTATCGCAACGGTTCATGGGTTCGTAGATATAATCAAAGGTACCAGGAATGAGTACCTTTTAAGTAATAATTTAGCGCTATTACGTATATCTACACTAAATAAAAGAACACTGTTATAGGGTGAAAAAGTCGATAATGAAGGGATGACTTTCTGATTAGCTTATTTCACCCAAATTTATGAGCTAAATATAGTCATTATAATTAATTGATTGAGGAGGATGTTATGAATTATATTATTTTTGGTGGATCTGGTTTTATTGGGACACATTTAATTCATTTGTTGAAAGAAACAAATCCAGAAGCAAATATTTACGATTTAGATATTGTAATGCCAGGTGAAGAAGGTGTTGTGCCTGGAATTGTAGAAAAAAATGATGGAGTTATTTACGAAAGAGTAGATGTTAGAAAAACTATCGAGTGGGATATTCAAACAACTGAAAATGATATTGTATTTAACTTGGCAGCAGTTCATAGAACACCTGGTCATGAAGACCGTGAATATTTTGAAACAAATATTAGAGGTGCTGAAAACGTAACTGAATGGTGTGAAAAACATGGAATTAAGAAAATTTTGTTTACATCATCAATTGCTCCATATGGTGCAGCTGAAGAATTAAAAACTGAAGAAACTCTTCCAACACCTAATACTGCATATGGCATTAGTAAGCTTGTTGCGGAAAAAATCCATGAAAAATGGGCAGAAAAAATTAAAGGGCAACTTGTAATTGTTCGCCCAGGTATTGTTTATGGTAAAGGTGAGCATGGAAATATGACGCGTCTTTACTCTGGAATCAAAAAGCATTATTTCTTCTACACTAGAAAAGACACTATCAAAGCATGTATCTATGTTAAAGAATTAGTACATTTATTTATGTGGAGTTTAGAAAGTGGAAAATCAGGTGTATGGAATTGTACATTTGAACCAGCTTACAATATTGAACAAATTTGCGAAACTATGAAAAAGGCTACAGGAATGAATAGTTGGAATCCTAGTGTTAATGGAAAATTCTTGATGTTTGTTGCTAGAATTGTTGGTCCACTTGGTGGAAAAGCAGTTGGAATTCATCCGGCAAGAGTTAAGAAATTAATGATTAGTACAAATATTAATGGGGATAAGTTAAAGAATTCTGGATATAAATTTCATTGGACTTTAGAAGAATCATTCAAAGATTGGTTTGAAGATTGTAATAGAGAGTATTTAAAGTAGGAGATACTATTTTGGCAAATATTAAAATTATTATTGCAACACACAAAAAGTATTGGATGCCACAAGATGATATGTATTTACCAATTCATGTTGGAGCAGAAGGCAAAACACTAGATCTTGGGTATCAAAAGGATAATGTTGGAGAGAATATAAGCAAAAAAAATGCAAACTATTGTGAACTTACTGGTTTATACTGGGTTTGGAAAAACCTTGATGCAGATTTTATTGGATTGGCGCATTATAGAAGACATTTTTGTTTAAATAAAATTAAAGGTGGTAAAAAAGAAAGCATAATTACAAAAAAACAAGTTGAAGAATTGCTAAAAGATGTTGATATTTTACTGCCTAAACCAAGAAATTATTTTATAGAAACTAATTATAATCAATATGTGCATGCTCATCATGCTATCGACTTGGATGAAACTAGAAAAATAATCGAGGGAAAATATCCTAATTATTTAAAAGCGTTTGATGAAAGTATGAAAAGTACAATTGGTCATAGATTTAACATGTTTATTATGAAAAAAGATAAATTTGATGAATATTGTAGTTGGTTATTTGACATTTTATTTGAATTAGAAAATAGACTTGATATTTCAAACTATAGTGTTAATGATGCAAGAGTTTTTGGTTTTGTAAGTGAAAGACTATTAGATGTTTGGCTTTATACTAAAAATTACAAGTATAAAGATTTACCTTATATCTTTATGGAAAAACAAAATTGGTTAGTAAAAGGATTTAATTTTGTTAAACGAAAAATTGGTTTGAAAGGGTGATTATGTATATGTACGATTATTTAGTAGTTGGTTCTGGTTTATATGGAGCGGTATTTGCTCATGAAGCAAAAAGAAAAGGTAAGAAAGTATTAGTCATCGATAAGCGTCCAAATATTGCAGGAAATGTTTATACAGAAAAAGTAGAAGGTATTAACTTTCACAAATATGGTGCTCATATATTTCATATGAATAACGAAAAAATATGGAAGTACGTAAATCAATTTGCTACATTCAATCGTTTTACAAATTCACCTATAGCGAATTATAAGGGAGAATTATATTCACTTCCTTTTAATATGTATACATTTAATAAAATGTGGGGTGTGGTTACACCTGAAGAAGCAATGGCTAAGATAGAAGAACAACGTCAAGAAATCAAAGGGGAACCTAAAAACTTAGAAGAACAAGCTATTTCTTTAGTTGGTCGTGATATCTATGAAAAGCTGATTAAAGGATATACAGAAAAACAATGGGGAAGAGATTGTAAAGATTTGCCTTCATTTATAATTAAAAGATTACCTGTAAGATTAACTTTTGATAATAATTATTTCAATGCTTTATACCAAGGTATTCCAGTAGGTGGATATACTAAAATGGTTGAAAATATGTTAGAAGGTATCGAAGTACGCTTAGGTGTAGATTACTTAGAAAATAAAGAAGAATTAGATAAGTTAGCTGATAAAGTTATTTATACTGGACCAATTGATGCTTACTTTAATTATTCTTTAGGCACTTTAGAATACAGATCTGTTCGCTTTGAAAATGAAGTATTAGATATACCAAATTATCAAGGAAATGCAGCAGTAAATTATACAGATGAAGAAACACCATGGACACGTATTATTGAACATAAATGGTTTGAATTTGGAAAAGATGAAGAAGGTAATGATTTACCTAAAACAATTATTTCAAAAGAATATAGTTCTGAGTGGAAACCAGGGGATGAACCATATTATCCAGTCAATGATGAAAAGAACAGTTCTTTATATCAAAAATATAAAGAATTAGCTTCTAAAGAAGAAAAAGTCATCTTTGGTGGAAGGCTCGGCGAATATAAATATTATGATATGGATCAAGTTATTAGCATGTCATTAAATCTTGTTGACAATATATTTCATAGCAATATGTAAATTTTTTTACAGTAAGAAAATACAAAACCAACAAATGGATAAATTTTCTGATTAATGTCAATGAGCCTAAAAATTATTGATCAGAGATAGGAGAAATTTATATGAATTTAAATACACCTTTGATATCAATCATACTACCTTTATATAACGTAGAGAATTATTTACCAAAATGTATGGAAAGCTTAATAAACCAAACTTATGAAAATATTGAAATTGTTATGGTAGATGATGGCTCTGATAGCGTATGCGCTAAGTTATGTGATGATTATTTACAAATTGATGGTAGAGTGAAGGTTTTTCATAAAAAAAATGGCGGATTATCAGACGCGAGAAATTATGGGATAGAAAGAGCTAGTGGAGAATTTATAGCTTGCATTGATCCGGATGATTATGTTGATCTTGATTACATTGAATATTTGTTTAAATTAATAAAAAAATACAACACAAAAATGTCGGTTTGTCAACATAGAATATGTTATAGCAATGGTAAAGTAATAGAATTAAATTTAGATGGATCAGAAATTCTTTGTGCTGAAAAAGCATTGGAAAGAATGCTATATAATGATGTTATTGATACATCTGCTTGGGCTAAGCTTTATCATATCTCTTTGTTCGATAAAATAAGATATCCAAAAGGAAAAATATTTGAAGATATAGGAACTACATATTTATTTATGATTCAAAGTGAGGATATTGCAATTGGTTATGAGTCTAAATACAATTATGTAATTCGCTCTAATTCCATTGTCAATAGTAATTTTAATGAAAATAAATTACAGTTGCTAGAAATGACTGATAAAATGTCTGCAGATGTTGTTGAAAAATACCCATTATTAAATCGTGCTGTTTTAAGACGTATGGTTTATGCTAGATTTAGTACTTTAAATCAAATGTTAGATATTACAACTCACAAAAAAGAAAAAAAAGAGATAATTAAATTTGTAAAAAGCCACTCTTTTGATATTTTAAGTGATAAAAAAGCTCCTACAAGGGATAAAGTCGCAGTTGTAATATTAAACGTTAGTTATCCTTTGTATAAGTTGATATGGAGTAAATATCGTAAAAGAAAAATGAAAGAATAGAATCGGAGGTAATTTATAATGAAATATGCTATTTGTTGTGCAACTCCGTATCAAACTTTAAATGCAATCAACTTATTGTGCAATCATTTAAGTGAATCAGATGAAATTGATCTATATTTTAGAAATTTTACCGAAGAAACAAACGCAATTTTGAGTAAAATACGAGAATACAACATTGTTATTAACATTTTTGAATATAATCTTAAAAACAAAAATAAAATAATTTCATATTTATTCAATGATTTTCTTCAAGCGTCTTTCCCTGCGTTATTTATTAGAAGTATAGTAAAAGATAAATGGGTAAAAAGTAATAAAAATTATGATTATATCACAATTACATCGGGCACAGAATTAGAAGTGGCTTTAACAAGGGTGTTTAAAAATGCAAAAACGATAGCCTATGATGATGGTTTAGGAAGCTATACTGGAGATATTGTTCATGATCACAAATTAAATTTAATTTGGAGAATATTGGGAAGGACAACAAAAAATATTTCCCCAGAAGTTTTATATGTAAACAATAAAGAGTTTTGTGAGTGTAGTTTATCACTTCGAAAGGAAAAATTGATTAGAATTAACGAGGCAAATGAAAATTATCAAAATATGATTTCTGATATATTTAATTACAAAAAAGAACATGGTGATAAATATAATAAAAAGAAATTTGTATATTTAACGCAGCCACTGGAAGAATTATTTGTCAAACCAACAGAGTGTAAGAAGTCAATAGAAAATTGCTTGAATAATTTTTATGATAAAGGAATAATTAGATTACACCCAAGAGATTGTGCTGAATCGTTTTCTATGTTTGAAATTGATGCTTCATCTACACTTTGGGAATTGATTTGTAATATGGCAATTACAGATGATCATGTACTAATTTCTTCATGTTCAACTGCTCAGTTAATCCCTAAATTAATGTATGGAAAGGAACCATGGATTATATTTACATATAAATTATTTAATCCTAAAGATAAAACGGTGATAGATAAACGATTTAAGCCCATAGTTGATAAAATAAAAAGAGTATACCAAAATAAAGGAAAAATTATTATACCTGAATCAGAAGCAGAACTTTTGAGTAGTTTAGTATCAATACTAGATGAAACGGAAGATATGAAGAGAAAACATGAACACAAAATGTAGAATTACAATTAGTCGTGAAGAAATATCCTTGACATGTATTTTATTTTTATTGTTTACATCTTGCGTATTATTTTCTGAAAGTGAATGGTCATCTATACTTTCTCTGATTGGGTTTGGTGCATATTGTATATATTTGTTAAAAATAGATATTTTATATTATATTAAGTATTTAGCTTTTATATTTATTGCTTTCTCCGCTATACTAGGAACTACGGTAATAGAGTTTTTTAACTTATATCTTGTTGAACTACAATGTGAATCCTCGTACGTTGGATCGCTTCCATTGTTAATACTAGGTTATTGGTGCTTATTAGTATCTTTTAGAATATTTGATACAAGAAAACAAATCAAAAATCTAAGTGATAGTTTAAAGTTGAATAATTCTGAAATTAAAATATTGAGAATATTTGTTTGGGGTGTTTGCTTAATATTTTTATTAATGTTTCTTAAAGTAATTAAGTATCCTGCTTTTTTACTTGGTATAGATAGGTTTGCATATTCTATGTATTACCAGCCTTCTGGCATATGGTCTATTATTTCGAATATAAGTCCTTTATTGTTAGTATTTCCTATTTTGTATTTTATAAATGGAAAAAGGGTGATTAGTTCAATTACAATATTATTGTATTTTTTTTATGCTTTGTGGACTGGAAATAAATTTGGACCATTTTTTACTTTAATATGTATCTTCCTTTTAATCTATAGCAATAAATTGATCGAAAAAGGAAAGAAATATATTAAAAGAGTAACTGGTTTACTAGTAATTATATTTACCCTATTGATTGCTTTTACAATTTATTTTTCTCAAATGAGTAGTGATTTTACGTCGCTTGAGTATATATCAACTAGAGCGGCTCAGCAAGGGCAATTATGGTGGAAATCATACGAATTGTCAAACGGAGAAATACACCCTGAAGAATTTGACGAAGAAATAAGTAGTGCGTTCTCTCAAGATAATTCTGTTTCGAATAATATTGGTGCTGATTATGGTATCTATAAAATGATGTACTATTGCGCTCCTAATAAATTGGTTGATTTTAAGCTTTCTACAGGATCAAGATATACTGAGGCTGGCATGGCATTAATAAATTATTATTTTGGCCCAATTGGATTAATTTTATTTTCGAATTTTATTGGATTTATTATTGTAAAAACTATAAACGGATTTATAAATTGTTTGACTAAAAGAGACTACATTAAAGCGTTAATTTTACTGCGATTTTTCATGATTGAACGTACATTTTTGACTATGTTTGTATTATCTGATATTACCGATGTTATATCGCTTCTATCATATTTATATCTTTTATTTATGAATAATAAAATGCTAGTTATAAAAAAGAAAAAGTTAATGTTAATTCGTTATAAAAATAAATATGGAGGAGTGAGTAAATGAAAAAAGATGGTATAAATTCACAAGCTTTCTTTAATATAATGTCTCAAATTGTATTAAATGGAACTAATTTTGTTTTAGTAATGGTTTTTACAAGATTCCTTTCAACTGAAAATTATGGTATTGTTTCCATTTATCAAGCTTATTTACTTTTTATAGCAGCTATTGTTGGTTTAAATGTTCAAGGTACAATTGGTCCGGCGTTTGTTCATATTGATGAAAAAGAACAAGATAGTTATCTTTATAGTATATTATTGTTAGCGCTTGGTAGTCTGCTTGTGATTCTAGTTATAGTTATTTTGTTTATTAAACAGATATCAAATTTTACACAATTGTCCCCAATACTTATTTTCTTAATGGTGTTTCATGGATATGGAGTGTTCTGTTTTAATTTTATAAGTATAAAATATGTTTATTTAAAGAAATCTCAAAATACATTTGTTATTTCATTCCTTTTATCTATAATGATGATAGTATTCTCTTTTCTTGGTATGAATGTTTTGGAAAATCTAATACCTGATTATTATGGTAGGATAATTGGTCTTGCTTTGCCTTATATTATCTGTTCAATATTTTCCACACTTTCTATATTTAAACGTGGTATACCGTCTACAAAAAAAATTGAATATTGGAAATTTTGTATTCCTATTTGTTTGCCGTTGATGTTACATGGTATATCGCAAATAGTATTATCTCAAACAGATAAAATAATGATTCAAAAACTTTTAAGTGATGCAAGTATAGTTGGAATTTATAGTTTTATCGTTACATTTGTTCATGTATTAAACTCGACTTATACTGCATTGAATAATACTTGGGTTCCAATATATTATGACTATATAAAAAATAATGATAACTTAACGTTGTGTTCAAGGGCAAAAAAATACAATAATTTTTTTACATATCTGGTATTCGGGTTTATTTTATTAGCGCCAGAGGTTGTTAAAATATTTGCCGATAATTCTTATTGGAAAGGAATATATCTAATTCCATTAGTTGCTCTTGCAACATATTTTGTGTTTTTGTATTCGTTTGCCGTTAATTACGAGATATACCATAAGAAGACTAAACTGATTGCAATTGGAACAACAGCATCTGCAGTGTGTAATATATTACTGAATTTATTATTGATTCCTAAATATAAAGCTACTGGAGCAGCTGTAGCTACACTACTTTCCTATTTATTATTATTTGTTTTTCACGAAATTTGTGCTAGAAAAATTAGTGATAATGAGTATATGTTTACACCTAAATTTTATTATACTAATATATTTAAAATTTTAGTAATTGTGTGTATTTTTTATCTATTTATTGATTTTGCGATTATTAGATGGGTTTTAGCAGTTTTAATTGGATTTAAAATACTATATGAATTAAAATTAAATAAAAGTTTGTTTTAAGATGAAAGCAAGGAGGATATTTTGATATGAGAATATTAGCTGTTATACCTGCGAGGGCAGGCTCAAAAGGGATTCCAAATAAAAATATAAGAATTGTAGGAGGACACCCTCTGATATATTATTCAATCAAAAATGCACTGAATTCAAAATTTATTACGGATGTAATAATTACCACTGATTCAGATCAAGTTAGAATAATTGGTGAGCAAATGGGCGCTAGGGTTAAAATTAGAAATCCTAAACTATGTGGCGATGCTGTGACATTAGACTCAGTTATCGCAGATGCAGTCACTGATGAAGAATGGGACTATATTGTAACAATGCAGCCTACTTCACCTACATTAAGAGTGGAAACGCTAGACTGTGCGATTAAATATGCTATTGATAAAAATTTAGATACAGTTATTTCTGCTATTAATGCACCACATCTGTCATGGGGAGAAAAAGATGGAAAAAAAGTCCCAAATTACACAGAAAGATTAAATCGCCAATATTTACCACCATGTTATATGGAGACTGGGGCATTTGTAATTTCTAAAGCTTCAGTTGTAACACCTGATACACGAATTGGTGCTAAGGTTGATGTTTATGAAATACCAGAAGATGAATCTCAAGATGTAGATAACTTTGAAGATTTAAGAAGTGTTGCTGCAACTCTTGAACGTGAAAAAGTAGCGATTTATGTAAATGGTAATAACAAAAGAGGAATAGGGCATATATATAGGGCACTAGAAATGGCTGATGAGTTTTATTCTAAGCCAGATATATATTATGATTTAAATCAGACAGACCCAACTGTATTTGGAGAAACTACACACAATTTAATCCCGGTAAATGGAATTGCAGATTTATTTGAACGATGTAAAAAAGAAGAATATACAATATTTATAAATGATATTTTGATTACAACTATTGATTACATGATTGGATTAAAATCAGTCTTACCAAAAGCTAAAATAATTAACTTTGAAGATGATGGAGAAGGTATATTAAAAGCCGATTTAGTATTCAATGCGTTATATCACGATGATTCTTTACCTCAAGTAAAAGCGGGGGAAAAATATTATATTTCAGCTAAAACATTTATGTTTTATGAACCAATAGAAATAAAAGATAAGGTGCAAAAAGTATTTATTTCATTTGGGGGAGCTGATCCTCAAAATTATTCTGATAGATTACTTGAAATTGTATGTCAGGACGAATATAAAGATTATGAATTTGTTGTTGTTTTGGGTAGAGCAAAATACAATGTTGATAAATTATTAGAATATAACAAATATGAAAATATCGAAGTATTATATGATGTGTTAAATATGCCAGAATTAATGAGTTCGTGTGATATTGGAGTTACTTCTAGAGGAAGAACGGGGTATGAGCTAGCAATTTTAGGAATTCCATCTATTTCAATGGCTCAAAATCAAAGGGAAGAAAAACATGGATTTGTATGTAATGAAAATGGTTTTAGTTATATTGGTTTAAATCCTGATGATGAAGTTATAAAAGGCACTTTAGATATGTATTTAAAGATGTCGAAAAAAGGTAGAGAGCATTACCACAGTATGTTATTAAGTCATGATTTACGTGGTGGAAGAAAAAGAGTAATTAGTTTAATTAAAGGTCTTTAAAGAAAATGGAGGAAAAAACAATGAAAAAACCTTATTTAATTGCAGAAATGGGAGTTAATTTTTATGATACAGCAAAAGCACTAAATATAACTCCAATGGAGGCAGCAAAAATGTATATTGATAAAGCAGCAGAAGCAGGTGTTGATTGTGCAAAATTCCAATCATATAAAGCTGATACTATTGTATCCAAAAACTCACCTGCTTATTGGGATTTATCAAAAGAGCCAACTAAAACACAACATGCATTATTTCAAAAGCATGATTCATTTAATGAAGAAGACTATAAAGAATTGTGTGATTACACACATTCAAAGGGATTAGATTTTACATCAACTCCTTTCGATTACGCTTCAGCAGACTACTTAGAAGATATGGTAGATTTTTATAAAATTTCTTCTTCTGATTTATCAAATTTACCTTTTATTCGTCATGTTGCTAAAAAAGGGAAAAAGATGATTGTATCAGTTGGTGCTGCTTACTTATCTGAAGTAGACGAAGCAATTAGAGCTATGATTGAAGTTGGTAATAATGATATTACAATTTTACATTGCGTATTGTCATATCCAACTGATCCAAAGAATGCAAATTTAAAAATTATTGAAACATTAAAGAAAACATTCCCAAATGTAAAAGTAGGATTTTCTGATCATGTAGCTCCTGATGATGCAATGATGACATTGGCTGTTGCATATATGCTTGGGTCAGAAGTAATAGAAAAGCATTTTACTTTAGATAAAACATTGCCGGGAAATGACCATTATCATTCTGGAGATCCAGACGATTTTAAAAAAGCTATTTCAAATTTCCAATGGATTGATAGTGTACTAGGATCATCAGAAAAAACAGTTTTAGATTGCGAATTAACTCCAAGAAGAGAAGCTAGAAGATCATTAGTATTAACTAGAGATATGAAAGCAGGAGAAGTAATTAAAGAAACTGATTTAATGCCAAAAAGACCTGGAACTGGTATTTCTCCAGAATATGTTGAAATTGTAGTAGGTAGAAAAGTTACAAGAGATTTACCAGAAGATACAATTTTAACATGGGATATGATTTAAAAATCAAATAACATATAAAACACAGGAAATAGTGTAAGCTATAACCTGTGCTTTTTTATGCAAATGATTGTGAATATAATAATAATTGTATCGACTAAGTATTACAAAGTTCGTTATTATTGAGAATATAGATTTTCAAAATAATGCGAAAATTTGTAATTTTTAAAAAAATATATTTTGAGAGCTTGCCTATAAAGCATCCAAAGGGTGGATAAGTGAAGGGCCCATATATTACTTAAAAAGCAATCATTGGGTGATTCTAAACTTATTTTCTATTGCTTCTTTAGTTGCTTTTTGGTCACCCAATCTAACAAAAGAGAGGGTACTAAAATGAATTTAAGGCAAGTGCTTGCAATAGTAAGTATACCATCAAGCGACAAAAGAGCTCCAATAAAAGAATCAAGCAGTTCAGTAGTTGTTACTATTCACCGAGAAGGAAGAAAGGACAACAGAAAGAGAAGAAAAAGGAAGAATAGATAAAGTAATCTGGAAGGCTAAAAAAAAATACAGATTAAGGTCATTTCACATATATAGCTCTAGGGCTGATATTCAATCTTTTCGAGTCATTATGGCTCCCTCTAATGACTTCTAAATCCTTCCGCTCTCTCGGAATGGACGGCGCTTTTCAAAAGTTCCCCACATTGCATGCCCGTGCTTAGCGTGTTACACTGAAGCTATGAAAAATACAAACACTTTAACACGAAATATTAATCGTTTGTCGCCTGAGCTCTACTTTGCGAATGCCGATTATTTTGATGAAGGATTAATTCTGTCTCTGGAAAATCAGGTAAAACAGAATCAGATTCTCTCCAATCGTATTTCTCTCTCTATCAAGTCAGTGCTTTAAGAAATAAGAATACAATTCAAAGCTTGACACTGAAAACAAAAGATATGAAAGTTCAGCTTTATAATCTGAAAAACAAGGAGCGGGATAAGGAAACTACGATTGAGGATCTCGATCATGAAATCGAAGAGATTTATGAAATTCTTAATGATCAGATTGGAAGTCGGGATACAACGATTGAAGAACAGGATAAAATCATTTAAGAACAGAATGAGGTCATCAATGAGCTTCGCAGACAGTTAAAGAAATATCGATTCGCGGATACGACCAATACGAATAATCCGATCTCAGCGTATCCTTTTGATAATGAAGTTAAAACCCAGGAATCCCAAGCTAAGGAACCGAGAAAACCTCAGCCGGTAAACCTGCGCGAAGCTACAGGCAAAAAGAAAGGCGGGCAAAAAGGACACGTTGCCCATCATAATAAAATGAGTACGCATCCTGATATCCTTCTGATCAGTGGGTTGTCAAAGCGCTTTCCGGAGCCCAAGCAGTCAAGGAGCGTGAAAAAGTTCGCTATTATAGAACCCAGAAAATTCATGCAGAGTTCATTACCTCGGTGACAGAGACCCGATATCACCTCAAGAAAACAGGGATTCAATTGGACAGTCGGTAATGAGGAAGTATGCGATTAACAGTGTCACATATTCGTCATCCTTGAAAGCCCAGTTTCTTTATCTCAATAATAAGGGCGTGATCGTTCTGGATCGACTGTGCACAATCCTCAACGAGTTAAGTCATGGAGCGCTGTCCATCCAGCCGTCTACCGTCACCTGTTAGATGGCGGAGTTTGGCCGCAAAAGTGAAGGATACCGGAAGTGGATCTTGGATGAGATTTTAAAATCATGGGTTGTGCATGTGGATGAAATAGGCTACAAAATCAACGGAGATCAAGCTTGGATCCATATTCTAAGCACAGAATACTGTGCGTATTTTATGATGACTAAAAAAAGGAAAGATATAGAAAATGGACCGTTAAAGGTTCTGGAAATGTTTGAGAACGTCATAATTCATGATCATTACAAAGCCTACTATGATCTTGGGCCTTGTATTCATGCCGAATGTAACGAACACATCTTGAGATCTTTGAAGGGTGGCGTTGATTTTGATGATGTCAAAAAATGCCATGAGATGATCATTCTGCTTCAGACAGCTCTGCATCGAAAACACGAACTGCAGGCACAGGGAATCCAGCAGATGGCAGAAGAAGAATACAAGGCCATTGAAGAAAAATTTCTGAACATCGCGGAACAAACGGTCAAGGAATACTATGACGAACATCCGGATATTGAAACGAAATATGTTTGGAGGCGATCAAGACCTTGAAACGGATGAAGGAATACGTCAAGGAACATCTTCTGTTCCTTCGGAATTTTAATGTGGCTTTTGATAATAATGAAGCCGAAAGACAGGCAAGAATCTGTAAGATCTTTAAAAAGATCTCAGGTCAGTACGCAACTGTGGAAACAGGAAAGCATAAAATGGCCATGTTGAGTGTACTTCAAACGGCAACGAAACAAAAACAGAATACCTTGGAAACCTTCGAGAATATCCTGAATTCAGGATGGCCTCAGAATCAACCGGCAGTTTTAAGCTGATCCGGTTTTCTTTTCCCTCACTTCTCGGTGAATAGTAATATATTTTGTTACCATTCAGCGGAAATGAAAAGAGCGCATTAGTTGAAAACCCGCTTTTCCTTATAAAGAATTAAAGAGTTTAACGGTTATTTCTAGATTTCCTTAAACTAAGTTTTCTATATGATGTTTTTCTTTTGTTCTCTGTTTGCCAGCCGTTAAATTATTTTTAAAGTGCTTCCTTATCACCGTTGATCAACAACTTTCTGTGATTTTTTTATTTTGTGAAATTTACCCGTTTTCTTTTTTACATTCTGTACCAATAATGATAGAATAGGGAAGGCTAAAAGGAGTGAAGGAAATGAATCAAACTGAAATGAAGAAGATTGCTGCCGAAGTGCGCAAAAATATTATCCGCATGACCTGTGCAGCACAGTCAGGCCATCCAGGCGGATCGTTGTCGGCAGTGGAAATTTTAGTTTCCCTGTACTTTAACGAAATGAACATCACAGAAGAGAATGTTGACGACGTCTGCCGTGACAAATTTGTACTGTCCAAAGGACACGCTTCGCCGGTGCTCTATTCCGTATTAAAAGAAAAAGGGTTTATTTCACAGGAAGATTTAATGACGTTCCGTAAAATCAATTCCCACATTCAGGGACATCCGAACATGAGCATCAAAGGTGTCGATATGTCGACCGGTTCGTTAGGTCAGGGCTTATCCTGCGCGGTAGGTATGGCGCTGTCGTATAAAATCCATCATCAGGACTTCCGCGTTTATGCGTTAGTCGGAGATGGAGAAAGCGAAGAAGGTCAGATCTGGGAAGCGGCGATGGCGGCCGCCCATTACAAACTGGACAACCTCGTCGCAATTTTGGACTTTAACGGACTGCAGATTGACGGTAAGATTACCGACGTTATGAATCCAACTCCTTTTGATACAAAGTTCAGAGCGTTTGGCTGGAATGTGATCGAGGTTGACGGACACGATTACGATCAGCTTGAAAACGCCTATGCGGCGGCCAGAGAATGCAAGGGACAACCGACGTTGATTCTGGCACACACGGTGAAGGGCAAGGGCGTTTCCTTCATGGAAAACAAAGCAAACTGGCACGGCGTAGCGCCAAAGCCGGAAGAGGCGGAAGCTGCGATTCAGGAATTGGAGGCACAGATCAATGGCTAAGATTGCAACCCGGGAAGCTTATGGAAAAGCGCTGGCTGAACTGGTCAGTGAAAATGAAAATATTGTCGTGCTGGACGCGGATCTCAGCGGTTCCACAAAATCAGGCATGGCGAAGAAAGTGGCGCCGGATCACCATTGCAACATGGGCATCGCAGAAGGTAACATGATGGCTGTGGCTGCGGGATTAGCTTCCTGCGGCAACACGGTATTTGCCAGCAGCTTTGCGATGTTTGCGGTCGGCCGTGCGTATGAACAGATCCGCAACAGCATCGGTTACCCGCAGTTAAACGTGAAGATCTGCGCTTCGCACGCCGGAATTTCAGTCGGCGAAGACGGTGCATCCCATCAGACCTTTGAAGATATCGCGCTGATGCGTGGAATTCCGGGGATGAAAGTAATCTGTCCTTGCGATGCGGTGGAAGCGGAAGCCGCGGTGAAAGCCGTTGCGGCAATCAACGGGCCATGTTTTATCCGGTTAGGCCGCAGCGCTGTAGAAGTCATCCATGACGAGAACTACCACTTCGAAATCGGGAAGGCAGATGTCTTAAAAGAAGGCAAGGACGTCGTCATTCTGGCTACCGGCCTGGAAGTTCAGGAAGCGATGAAAGCCTGCGACAGTCTGAATGAAAAAGGAATTACGCCGACATTGATCAATATCCATACGATCAAGCCGATCGATGCGGAAACAATCGTGAAATTTGCGCAAGATGCCAAGCTGATTGTCACCTGTGAGGAACACAGCATCATCGGCGGGTTAGGCAGCGCGGTGGCGGAAGTGCTGAGCGAGCAATGTCCGCGCAAGCTTGTCCGTGTCGGGCAGCGCGACGTGTATGGCGAAAGCGGCAAGCCGGCGGAACTTCTGCACAAATACAAAATGGACAGCGACGCGATTGTGGAAGCGGTTCTCAACAATTTAAAGTAACACACTTATCCTGGTTTGCTTCTTATGCGAGCCAGGATTTTTTTTACGCAATTATCACAATTTTAACAAAGAAAGCATTTTAGTTTTATTTACGAAGGCTGTGAAATGCTTTATAATGTTCATGATGTAAACAATTCAATTAAAATATTTCAGGAGGGGAAACATGCAAGTCCAATTAGTGGATCTGGTTAAGGATTTTGGTCAGACCGTGGCGGTCGATCACGTCAATCTGACGATAAAAGACGGCGCGCTGACAGGATTGTTAGGTCCGTCCGGCTGCGGCAAATCAACGACGCTGTATATGATTTCCGGTTTGGAACAGCCCACTTCAGGCAAGATCTTGTTCGACGGGGAAGATGTGACCGAGGTACCGGCGGAGGAGCGCGGTATCGGCTTGGTATTCCAGAATTACGCCTTGTATCCGCATATGACCGTGCAGCAGAATATCATGTTCCCGTTAGTCAACGCAAAAGTGAAAAAAGAGGAAGCGCTGGCGCGGTGTATGGAGATGGCCAAACTGGTCAAGGTCGACGATCTGCTGAAGCGTAAACCGTCGCAGCTTTCCGGCGGTCAGCAGCAGCGGGTGGCGATCGCCCGGGCGTTGGTCAAGCAGCCGAAGGTTCTGTTGCTGGACGAACCGCTGTCCAATCTCGATGCCCGCCTGCGTTTGGAAATGCGTGAAGAAATCCGCCGCATTCAGAAAGAAACCGGCGTCACGACGATTTTCGTGACCCATGATCAGGAAGAAGCGATGAGCATTACCGATGAAATCGTGTTGATGAAAAAAGGCGTTATTCAGCAGCAATGCTTCCCGCAGCGGATGTATCTGGAACCAGCTAATCAGTTTGTCGCCGGCTTCTTAGGCAATCCGCCGATGAATTTCGTGGAGGTTCAGGCTGAGCAGGGGATGATCCGCTTGAACGAAGCGCAGTATCCGGTGCAGGAAGACATCAGCGGAACGGTGCTGGCGGGCATCCGTCCGGAATCGTTTACGCTGGGAGAGGAACTGACGGTCCTGGTGGAATCCGTGGAAATCCGCGGCCGCGACCAGCTGATCACCTTCACGCTCAACGCCACTCCGGTTCACGCTTTGATCGACAGCGTGCATTTAGTCAAAGCCGGCGCGCCGCTCTCCCTGGCTATTAAGGGTAAGCGCATTTATCTGTTTGACAAAGAATCGGGCCGGCGGCTGAATAAGGAATTTAAGTATGAATAAGGCTCCTGCGATAAAAAAGCGCTCCGCGTGGAAGAAATTCTACGAGAGCTATAAAGCCTATCTCTATCTCGCTCCGGCGATTTTAGTCATGCTGGTTTTCGTACTCTATCCGCTGGTGAAAGTGTTCCGGATGGGCTTTTATACAAAGTATAACTACCTGACGGAAGTCGGCAAGGGGTTTGGCCTGAAGGCGTTCGAGCATGTTCTCGGCGATCCTTCCTTCCAGCTGGCGCTCAAGAATACGCTGATCATCTTTGGGGTCGGCCTGCCGATTTCGCTGATCATCGCGCTGGTGATCGCCGTCCTGATCAACTCCAAAGTCAAATTCAAAGGCGTTTTCCAAACGGTGTATTTTCTTCCGTATGTCACCTCGATCATCGCGATCGGCATTGTGTTCCGCTGGCTGTTCCACTCGGAATACGGTTATATCAATTATTTTCTGAGCCTGTTCGGGATTCCGGCAATGAAGTGGCTGTCGGATCCGAAGCTGGCGATCTGGGCGGTTACGATCTTCTATATCTGGAGCGGCCTGGCGTTTAAGATCGTGTTGTTTCTGGCAGGTTTGCAGAAAATTGACGAGCAATACTATCAAGCGGCCCGGATCGACGGAGCGAGCAAGCTGCGGACGTTCTTTCACGTCACGCTGCCGCTGTTATCGCCGACGCTCTGGATGGTCATCATGGTATCGGTGATCTATGCCTTCAAGCTGTATAATGAAATCTTCTCGCTGTTCTCCGGTCAGGCCGGTCCGGCCAACAGCGCGATCACCGTTGTTTATTACATTTATGATATGTTCTATAACCGCAATCAGGTTCATTATGCCTCGGCGGCCGCGATCATTCTGTTCATCATCATTACGGTTGTGACGATGATCCAGAACCAAGTGTCCAAGCGGTTCATCCATTATAACTAGGAAGGGGAGAGCGTGATGAAAAAGAAAAACAAGCTGCCAGGTCAGTTGGGCACACTGCTCAAATATGCCTTCCTGATCGCCGGCGCGCTGACGATGCTGTTCCCATTTCTCTGGATGATTCTGACGGCGTTCAAAACCCTGGACGAATCGATCCGGATTCCGCCGATCTGGTTCCCGAAGGAATGGATGGCGGTAAACTTCAAAACGGTTTTCGATACCGCTCCTTTCGGGCAGTATTTCATCAACACCTGCATCATCGCGACGATCTCCACGCTGCTGGCGGTTGTGGTCACGGTGCTGGCGTCCTTCGCCTTTTCCGTTCTGGAATTCAAGGGCAAGAAATTCTGGTTCTGGCTGTTTCTGTCGACGATGATGGTGCCGACGGAGCTCTTGATCATCCAGAACTATGTCACCGTCTCCCATCTGGGCTGGCTGGATACCTATCAGGGCATTATTATTCCGACCCTGGCCAGCGGGTTTTACATCTATATGCTGCGCGAATATTTCATGCAGGTACCGCCAATCTTATATAAAGCCGCGAAGATCGACGGCTGCAGCGACTGGCGCTATCTGTGGAAGGTCATGGTTCCCATGAGCAAGAACGCAATCGCAACGATCTCGATCCTGCACTTCATCACGACCTGGAATTCCTTCCTGTGGCCGTTGATGGTCACCAACAGTCCGGACAAGCGGGTGCTGACGACCGGCTTGATGTACTTCAACAACGACGCTTCATCCTTCGTGAATCTGCAGATGGCCGGCGCCTGTGTCGTCATCCTGCCGATGGTCGTCTTCTATCTGATCTTCAGAAAGCAGATTATCAACGGCGTTGCCCGCGGTGGTATTAAAGGGTAGCCTTGGGCAGACCCTTTGATATATAAAATAAAGAGAGGAAAGAAAACATGAAAAAAGGCTTAATTTGCATTCTTTCTCTGATGATGGTTCTCGGCTTAGGCGCTTGCTCGTCCAATGACGGCAAGACAACAGAACCGGAGAACAGCGGCTCGGACAAGACCGCTTTAGTCACAGAGATCACCAGCCCGATCAGCATTGAATTCTGGCATAACTGCACCAACATCCAAGAGGAAATCGTCAACCAGCGGGTTGAGGAATTCAACAGCACGATCGGTAAGGAAAAAGGCATCACCGTCACCGCGATCAACCAGGGCTCCAGTGCGGAAGTCAACAACAAGGTTGTCGGCGCGGTCAAGGCAAAGAACGCTCCGGCGGTGGTTCTGTCTCAGCAAACCTATGTGGAAGATCTGCTTGCCTCCGAAGCGGTGGTCGATCTGACGCCGTATATCAATGATGCGGCGGTCGGCATGACGGACTACGACGATATCTATGAATCGTTCAGAACATTCGGCGCCAATTATTCCGTTGAAGGAACGTATTCGCTGCCGTTTACGATGTATACGGAAGTGCTGTACTACAATCAGAAATTCTTTGAAACCAACGGATTAACTGTGCCGACAACCTGGGAGGAGCTGGCTGAAACTTCTGCGAAGATCCAGGCGATCACAGGCAAGCCGGCATTTGGCACCGACTATCCGGCGGATATGTTCATCACGCTGACCAAACAGTTCGGCGGCGATTACACCAACGTCAAGGGCGAACTGTTATTCAACAGCGAGGCAGCGATTAAAGCGCTGACCTACATGCAGGAAAATATCCAGAACGGCAATTTCCGGTTAGCGGGCGAAGACATGTTCTTCTCGGGTCCGTTTGCCAACGGAATCGTTCCGATGTATATCGGCAGAACCGTGGAAAGCCAGTACATTTCCAGCAAGATCGCGGACCCGGAACAGGTTGTCTGGGCTTCCGCAGCAATTCCGCAGGCTGATGCTGCCAACAAGCAGGTCATTTCCAACGGTTACGTTTTAGCGGCGCTGAACCAATCCGGCAATGCGGAACAGAGCTATGCGGCTTATGAATTCATCAAATTCATGTCAAGCAAGGAATCCAACCTGCCGATGACGCTGAACACGGGGTATCTGCCGATCCGCCAGAGCGTGGTTGACGATGCGGAATACAAAGCATTCGTGGAAGCGGGCACTAACGACACGAAGATCTCCGGTCCGGCTCAGTCTGACGCTTACTTCTTCCTGCCGGCGTTCTCGACGGACGACTACACATCCAGCGCAGTTTATGAAGCGGTGAAGACGATGATGGATGAAGTGCTGGTCAATTTCAAAGATCCGGCAGCGGCCATCGAAGTTTGCCTGAACAGCCTGAAATAACCAACGACAGGGAAGGGGAGTGCCGGTTTGACTTCGCTTCCCTTTCTTTTTATGAAAGGAGGCGCAACGCCATGGATTTAAAAGGTTTGAAAACAAAACACGGATATCAGGCTGAGGAATTGATCTCCGCCCTGCAGAAGCTGATCCGCCGCGCAGAAACGGAACAGGCCGCGACGGTGGCAATGGAATGCTGCATGAGCAGCGAAGCGTTGGAAGACTTTGTCTGGAAACGCTTAAAAGCGATCTGCGTAGAGGATATCGGCATGGGTCAGCCGCAGGCGGCGCCGGTGATCGACAGCCTCGATCATTTCCGCAAGGATTTCGACTATGGCGAATCCGATCGCTGGATGTTCACGGTGCATGCGGTTCGTTATCTTTGTCTGTGCGATAAAAACCGTGATTCCTGTAATCTGAAAAGTCTGATCAAGCGGAAGCTGGAAAGCGATCCGAAGGGGATTGAGCTGCCGGACTTCGTGTATGACATGCACACGGAAAAAGGCCGTGCGATGGGACGAGGCTATCTGCATTTCCTGGATGAAGCCAGTCAGGTCATCCCTGAGGTGCAGGTGGAGGAAAACACCTGGAAGCAACAGCTGCGGGCGCTGATGGCAGAGAACCAGGAGGGACATCATGAATAAAAAGACGCTTGTCATTTCGATCGACGCGTTGATCAGCGATGATATCCCGTTGTTGGAAACGCTGCCGAATTTAGGACCCATTGTAAAAGGCGCGGCGCAGGTGCGCGATATCGAGTGCATCTATCCGACGCTGACCTACCCGTGTCATGTTTCGATCATGACGGGCTGTTATCCGGATAAGCACGGCATCGTTCACAATGAGCGGCTGCAGGTCAATGTGCCGAAGCCGCAGTGGAACTGGTGGTACAAGGATATCCGGGTCAAGACGATGCTGGACTACGCGAAAGCGGCGGGACTGAGCACCGCCACAGTGACCTGGCCGGTCATGGCCGGTTCCGCCGCCGATTACAACATTGCGGAAATCTGGGCGCCGACGATTCACGACGACCCGACAGACATCTGCACTCAGGCTAACAGTCCGGCAGTCGCAGAAATTTTTGAACGCAACAAAGGCCGTTTAAAATGGATGCTGACGCCGGAGTTTGATAACTATGCCGAACATTGCGGGGCGGAAATTATCGAAACGTTCCAGCCGGATCTGATGTTTATCCATTTCTCCTATGTCGATCATCAGCGACATCAAAACGGCGTAAAAGGCGAAAAAGTCAATGAAGCGCTGAGGTTTGTGGACGGTAAGATCGGCACGCTGATCGCTGCGCTCAACCGCCAGAATTTATTGGACAAGACCAACATCGTCATCCTGGGCGATCATGGTCAGATCAATGTATCCCATTTGTTCAATCTGAACAAGTTGTTTTATGATCGGGGATTGATCGACGTCGATGAACAGGGGAAGATTACAGGCTGGCGGATGTATGCTCAATCCTGCGCTTTCTCTGCGCATATTCATTTAGGCCCGGCGATGGATCGGAATGAAGCGGCGGCGATTCTGAAAGAAATTCAACAAACCTATCCGCAGGAAATTGAAAAAGTTTGGACGGCTGAAGAAGCCCTGGCTCAGTGGCACATGAAGGGGGATTTCGAGTTCGTGGTGGAAGCAGCGACCTCCGTTTCCTTTGGCAAGAACCTGACCGGCGATCTGATCGAGTCCGTTGATAGTTCCGACTATAAATTCTCAGTTGCCACGCATGGACATCTGCCGACGAAAGGTGATCAGCCGCCGTTTATTCTAAGCGGTCCGGATATTAAGATGGGCGTCCAGATTCAAGGGGCGAAGCTTGTGGACGAAGCGCCGACGATTATGAAGATTTATGGTATTGTCATGGAAGATATTGACGGTCATCCGCTCGATGTTGTGCGTTAGCCTTTCAGCTTTCATCGAAGATCAGGGTCAATAACTCAGAGAGTAACGAATAGAATGTAAAAAAAGCAATGATCGGAAAGAGCTTGTTTCTAGTGAAAGAAACACTGCCAAGTCCGTCGATCATTGCTTTTTTTTACCCTTGGATATCTTATTTTTAAAACTCAAATAAGTTGATTTCATTATTGAGTTATAGACTAGTCTATGCTAGACTTAAATTGCCCGAGGAAAGGATGTGAAGAGATGGGGAAGTCCAAGGGCAAGAGAAAAAGAAGCACGCCCAATGATCAAGACCAAATCAGTCTGATTATTGAAATCGTTAAACTAATAACGGCAATTATCAGTTTAATCGGTGTGCTTCTTCCTTTTCTTAAAGAGATCGGCTTATTCTGAGCCTTTCTCTTTCCCATCTCTATTATATGCAAAAAAGAGATAGAAAACAATCGCAAAATTTTTTAGTCCATTCGTTGGGACTCAGCTTAAAATGAAGTCATTGTTATATGTTGCCATCTATAAACGCCACTAAGAAATTTTGCCAAGTGAATTGGATTAGATTTAGTTCGTTTTATCAAACTCAAATAAGTTAAGATCACTATTGAGTTATAGACTAGTCTATGCTAAACTTAAGTTGCCCGAGGAAGGATGTGAAGAGATGGGAAAATCCAAGGGCAAGAAAAAAAGAACTACGCCCAATAATCAAAACCAAATCAGTTTGATCATTGAAATCATTAAACTAATAACGGCAATTATCAGTTTAATCGGCGTAGTTCTTACATTCTTAAGGGAAATTGGCTTATTTTAAGCCATTCCCTTCCCATCTCTATTATATGCAAAAAGGAGGCAGAAAACAATGGAAAAAAAGACTTTTAATCAAGCGGCTTATGTCAATGAATATAAGAAAAAGTTCTATAAACAGTATGCGTTTCGTTTCAGTCTGAAAAAAGATCAAGCGATTATCGATCACTTGGAAAAGCAAGCAGATAAAACAAATTATATTAAATCACTCATTCAACGTGATATCGAAAAATCTGAAAAGGAAAGTTCATTATAGACTAAATATATTTCGCTGGATAGAATGGTTTTCTCTCAATCTCTGCGATTGAGGCGGACGTTTGTTCTGAGGGCATGCTATAATAACGCTGTGATTTAAAGGGAGAGTTGGATATGGAAAAAGAAATTCTACTGGTTAACGATTTGTGCGGCGTTGGGAAAGTCGCCTTGTCCGTTATGATTCCGCTGTTGTCAGCACAGGGACATATCGTGCATAATCTGCCGACCGCGCTGGTGTCCAATACGCTGGATTACGGTGTTTTTGATATTCAGGATACGACGAAATTCATGGAAAATACGCTGAATGCCTGGGATCAGCTGAACTTTCATTTCGATTGTATCTGCACAGGATTTCTCGTTTCAGAAAAACAGGTAGAATTATTAAAACGATTGTTTGTCCGTCATCCGGAGGCGCTGAAAATCGTCGATCCGATTCTGGGCGATGAAGGGCATTTGTATCCGGGTGTGGATCCTTCCGCCGTCGAACTGCGCAGAGAATTAGCCGCTTCGGCGCAGGTGATCGTTCCTAATTTAACGGAAGCAGCACTGTTATGCTCGCATCCTGACTGGGGGATAAGCGTGACCCGGAAACAGAAGGATCAGCTGCTGGACGAATTGACAGCGTTAGGCTGCAGCTCGGCCGTGATCACCAGCGTCGTCTTCGCGGAAGAGGGCGGTCATTATGTTTGTGGACGGGATGAACAGGGCATCAGCTTTGATCTCCCGTTTGAAATGATTGACGTCCGGATTCCCGGTACCGGCGATGTGTTCTCCGCCGTTTTGGCAGGGGCATTGCTGCAAAAGAAAACGCTGCCGGAAGCGTGTCAAAAAGCAATGGATGCCGTTGAAGCGTTAATTCGTCAAAATCAGTACAATTCCGATTTATATCGGGGCCTGCGGATCGAACAGGCCATCACTGAAAACCGGGGGATTCTATGATGAATTCCAGAGCTAAGATCATCATCACGCTGATCGATCGGAAGGGCCCCAACGGCTGTCACCGGGGACATCAGATCGGCGATGGTTATGACTTTGACACAGAACGCGGACAATTGTGCCCCATGGCCGCGCACGTCGCGTTTCCTTACATCGATATTCTTCGCTATGGCGGACAGATTCCCAGCAATCCGGAAAACCGCGCGGTGTTCTGCTGCCCGGATGTCGACACGATCAATGTTTACCGGATTGAAAAACTGGTGAGTCAGGATACAGAACGACTGGAGCTCACGCCATTGACTGTCAAGGATGCTGATACGGTTCTGACGATGGCCGGCAAGGAATCCGTTGCCCGCTATATGCGCTTTTCGACGTTGAAATCTCATTCAGAGGCCGTGGACTTAATCCTGCAGCTGACCGCGGGAATTAACAATGCCTGGCTTGTGACCAGGAAATCGTCGCAGGAACCGGTGGGCGTGCTGGCATTAAAGCAAACGGAGAAGCCTGAAATGCGGGATGTGACGTTGTTTCTGGATGAACCAGCCTGGGGCTGCGGATTGGGACAGGAATTGCTGAGCTGGGCAAAGGATTTTGCCAGTCAAACTTTGAATGTTTCTGTACTGCAAGCCTATGTTGCCATGGAGAACACGGCCTGTCAGCGCCTTTTAAGCCGTTTGAATTATAAATTGGAAAAACGCTTCGATTTTGAGGATCAAAGCGTTCTGGTTTATCACAGGATAATCAATTAAAGCTGTGTTCGTTTCGGAACCTGACCTAAACGGAAAGGGGTCTTCCGGCGGAAGAACAGAAGACTGCCGAATAGAGCGGTGATGACTTCCAACAATGATTTCATAAGCGATGTTCCTCCTTTGTCTTTATTCTATGCTTATCCTGGCGGATCTACCATGGACAGGCATGACAAAATCCTCACAGTTTTGTAAGGTTTGTGATTCCTTGATTCCTGGAAGCGAAAGCTGGCCTGGAGAAGCTGGAAAAGGGGAGGAGATCAAGTCGGCCAGGTTCTGCCGATTATGAGCTTCAATTAAAAACTAACAGTCATGCCAATGAAGCTTGGAAGCGAGATCCAACATCTATCAGAATAAAAGTGAATGACGCTATTCACGCCAATAAAAAAGTGATTTCTGACATTGAATCCAGAAGATCACTTTTTATTTTATCTTGATTGTCCTTTTGGCTTACTCGCCCTGATGAATGAGCTCTAAAACCTTAGCGACTACGTTGTCAATGCTGATGTCTTCCGCTTTTTCAGCCTTGCGCAGCTTCATCTCAACGAGACCATCGCCGATTTTCTTACCGACAGTCAGCCGGATCGGTGTGCCGATCAGATCCATATCCTTGAACTTAACGCCCGGCCGTTCATCCCGGTCGTCCAGCATGACATCGACGCCGGCGGCCTGCAGCTGGGCATACAGCTGTTCTGCGGCAGCCATCTGCTGCTCATCCTTTTTGGCAATGACAACGATCGCTACCGGATACGGCGCGATATTGATCGGCCAGCATAAGCCATGCTCATCGCTGTGCTGTTCGGCCAGCGCGGCCATGCAGCGGCCGATGCCGATGCCATACGAACCCATCCAGACTGGATTCAGTTTGTTTTCCTGATCGAGATATTCCAGATCCATCGCCTGGGCATATTTCGTTCCCAATTTAAACGTATTCCCGATTTCAATGCCTTTTTTAAAGACGATCTTGCCGCCGCAGATCGGGCAGGTGTCGCCTTCCATGATCTGCCGGACATCCGCCGTGTAATCCGCTTTGAAATCTTCCTGATTGACATGGATATAGTGATATCCCGTCTTGTTGGCGCCGGTGATGAAATTCGCCATATGCGAAACTTCCAGATCCATGATTAACGGACAATGCAGACCGATCGGACCGGCGAAGCCGACTTTGGCGTCCGTCGCTTTGACGACCATCTCAGGTTCTGCCAGCGCGATTTCCAATCCGCCGACAAGCTTGAGAACCTTGGTTTCATTGACTTCCCGATCGCCCCGGACCATCACCGCAACCGGCTTGCCGTCGATGTTGTAAATCAATGTTTTGACAAATTGATTAGCCGCTTCATGCAAAAACTCGGTAACTTCCTCGATCGTGCGCGCATTCGGCGTTTCCACCAATTCCTTCGGCAGATGCGCTTCTGTGCTGTCGGTGCCCTCATCTTTGCACGGCGCAACTTCCAGGTTGGAAGCAAAGCTGCATTGATCGCACAGAACTAAAACATCCTCGCCGATTTCCGTGACCGCCTGGAATTCCTCGGACAAGAGTCCGCCCATAACGCCGGTATCGGCGCGGACGATCTTGTAATCCATGTGCATCCGGTCAAACGCCCGCTTGTAAGCGTCGAACATCTTTTGATAGGCGACATCCATGCCTGCTTCATCCTTGTCGAAGGAATAAGCATCCTTCATGATGAACTCACGGACGCGGATCAAACCATAGCGAGGCCGCGCTTCATCCCGGTACTTCGTCTGAAACTGATATAAATTGAACGGCATGTCCTTGTATGAGCGGATTTTCATGCCGGCCGCAACGGCAAACAGTTCCTCATGCGTCGGACCGAGAACATAGCTCTTGTTAAACCGGTCCTTCAGCGAGAACATGCTGGAACCGAAGTTATCCCGCCGGCCGGATGCGACGTAAACTTCTTCCGGGATCAATGCCGGCATCAACAATTCCTGGCTTCCCGCCTGATCCATTTCTTCACGGACAATGTTTTCAATTTTTTTCAGCACTTTATACCCAAGGGGAAGGTACATATAGACTCCTGCCGAGCTTTTTTTGATCATGCCCGCGCGAACCAGCAGATTACCGCTGACGGAATCTTCATCCTTTACGTTCTCACGCAGAGTCGTAAAGAAACTTTGACTTAATCTCATAACACTTCTCTCCTATTCTTTGAAATTAACCTTTCTGATTATACCACAATCTGCCTGTTATACCAGAGTGAGGATGTCGAAATTTGCGCGGAAGGAAGGGCTTTTTATAAGCATAGTCTGTAAGGAAAGGAGAGTCAGCGATGAAACTAACACAATTGACGTCCGGCCTCAGCGCGGTCATCACGCGAATCGACCTGCCGCCGGCGCTGGCGGACCGGCTGGAAGCGCTGGGTTTGCGGGTGGGCGAGGACATTGAATTTGTCCGCAGTGCGCCGCTGCAGGATCCGGCGGAATACAGCGTCGGCGGCAGTCTGATCGCGCTGCGCCGGCCGGATGCCGCGCGGATCCATGTCGCTTTGAAGAAAACCGAATGAAGATCGTAGCTTTTGTCGGCAATCCCAATGCCGGGAAAACTGCCTGGATCAACGCGCTGTCGGATGCTGGGTTTGAAGTCGGCAACTGGCCGGGCGTTACGGTGGAGCGCAAGCAGGCACAGGTTGAATGGGATAAGGAAGCGATCACTCTGATCGATCTGCCGGGTATTTATGATTTACAGAAAACCAACAACGAGGAACAAATCACCCAGGACTTTCTGGAATCCCAGCCAATCGACTGTCTGATCAACGTCCTGGATGCGACGCATTTACAGCGGGCGCTGCGGCTGACGCTGAAATTAAGGATGCTGCAGATTCCGATGATTCTGATTTTTAACTTTTACGATGAGGTGCTGAAAAATGGAATTGAGATCGACGCGGCAAAGCTGAGCCGCCGTTTGGCTTGTCCGATTCTTTGCGCCAGCGCGTTTGACAAGCAGGCCGGCCGGCAGGTGAAGGACACCGTTCTGGCGATGCTGCATCAGCCCTTTGACGGCTACCGGCCGCTGCTGCCAAAACCGCTGGAACAGGCGTGGGTCGATGAAGTCAACGCCCTGCAGCTGGCAGAATCCTTTGCCTCGCCGCTGGCGCTGCAGAAACAAGCCTATCAAAAGCTCTGTGACCGCCAGCCGCAAGCGATGCATGAGGCGCTGTACCAGGCGATTGACAGCTTGATGAGCCATGTTCATCAGGATCCTCAGCGGCGGCTGTTAAAAACCAAGCGGATCGACGCGGTGCTGCTGCACCGGATCTGGGGGCTGCCGCTGCTTCTGGCGATGAGCTTTGGGATGCTGATGCTTATCTATAATGGCAGCGCGCCGTATGTGGCTTGGCTGAATCAATTAACTCTCTGGATGCAGCACGGCTGCCGGCTCTTATTGGCCTCAATGCCGGCCTGGGTGCAATCGTTGATCTGCGACGGGTTGTTGGCCGGGATCGGCAGCGTGCTCAGCTTCTTACCGTTAATGGCGTTTTTGTATTTCTTCCTCGGCTTGCTGGAAGAAAGCGGCTATATGGCCCGGATCGCGTTTTTAATGGACCGGCTGATGCGGCCGTTTGGCTGCAGCGGCAAAGCGTTTGTTTCCTTGTTGTTAGGCCTGGGATGCAATGTTCCGGCCGTGATGGCGACGCGCGTAATCGAAGAAGAAAGCAGCCGCCGGCGGACAGCGCTGGTTGTTCCATTAATCAGCTGCGGCGCGCGTTTGCCGATTTACCTGTTGTTCGCGGCGGCATTTTTTCCCGGGCAGGGCGGGTTGGTCGTGTTTACGCTCTATGGATTAAGCCTGGTCAGCGCGTTGGTGTTATCGCTGGTGCTGTCGCTGCCGGAGCATCGCAAACAGCCGTGGATGGTGCTGGAGCTGCCGGTATATCGCCGCCCATCGCTGCCGGTGGTGTTCAACAAGGTCCGCCAGGAAGTCAAAAATTACACCCGTAAAGCGCTGACTGTCGTGATGCTGGCAATGACGGTGCTGTGGGGCCTGACCTATTTTCCGACCGGGGAGATCGCCACGTCCTACGCCGCACAGTTTGGCAAGGCAGCGTCTGTGATTTACGAACCACTGGGCTTCGGCACGCAATGGCCGTTGGTTGCCAGCCTGCCCGGATCCATCGCGGCCAAGGAAACAGTCGTCGGGTTTCTGGCTTCGGTGTTAAGTGAGTCGACGGAAACACCGCCGGACTTTGCCGAGGAATCCCGGAACCTGATTTCAGGTCTGGGCGAAGCGGTGAAAAACAGTGTCGTGCACCTGGCGGATTTCAGTCAGGAAGGGCAGGATGCCGGTTTGATCAGCGAACTAGGCGCGCTCTTTCCGGATCCGTTAGGCAAGCTGCGGGCCTATTGCTTCCTTGTCTACTGTCTGTTTTCGATTCCCTGCATCATGACGCTTAACGCTCTGCGGCAGGAATATGGAACGAAGCTGATGTTGAAATCCATCGTGATTATGCTGGCACTGCCGTATGCGGTCAGTCTGCTTTTGTTCCAATTAGGACGCTTGCTGTTCTGGCTGTAATCGGTTGGATAGGAAAAAGAACAGAGTTGTCTTGTGAAGTGCAGAACTTTATGGAAAAGCGCTTTCATTTTCGCTATAATAAAGCTACAAGAGGAACCTGAAAAGGAAAGGAAACGAAGATGACAGAAAAAACATCGTTATACGACTTTCATCAAAGCCACCAGGGCAAGCTCGTTGAATTTGCCGATTCCTGGCTGCCCGTCCAGTATCCAACCGGCATTCTGAAAGAACATCAGGCCGTCCGTGAACAAGCGGGACTGTTCGACGTGTCGCACATGGGCGAATTTCTCGTCGAAGGCCCGGAAGCGGCCGCTTTTCTCGATCATTTGCTGACCAACAAGATCGCCAATCTGAAACATGGACAGATGCTCTACAGCTGCCTGTGTTATGAAAACGGCGGCACGGTCGACGATCTGATTGTCTACCGGTTTGACGACGAGCATTTTTTATGTGTCGTCAATGCTTCCAACAAGCAGAAAGATTGGGAGTGGTTTAATCAGAACTGCCGTCACGACGTCCGGCTGCGCAATGTTTCATCGCTCATTTCGCAAGTTGCGCTGCAGGGCCCCAAAGCGATTGAGATCCTGGGCAAGATTGCCGATCTGACTTTGCTGCCGGCAAAATCGTATTGGTTTACCGATCAGATCGCGGTCGCTGGCAAGACCTGTCTGGTTTCGCGCAACGGCTATACCGGCGAGGACGGCGTCGAAATTTACATGCGCAATGAAGACGCGATGGCGATCGTCGAGGCGATCATGGAGGCCGGAACACCGCTGGGATTAATCCCGTGCGGACTGGGCGCGCGCGACACGCTGCGCTTAGAAGCGGCGATGCCGCTGTATGGGCATGAGCTGGACGCCGAGACCTCACCGTTAGAGGCAGGTCTGAACTTCGCGGTGAAGCTGGATAAAGCTGATTTTATCGGCAAGCAGGGAATTCAGGAAAAAGGTCTGACGAAGGTCCGGATCGGTCTGGAACTGCTCGACCGCGGCATTGCCCGCGAGCATTACGAGGTTCGCCAGGATGGGACAGTCATCGGCCATATCACCAGCGGGACGATGGCGCCGACGCTGGGCAAAGCGATCGCGATGGCCTATGTCGACGTCGATCACGCTCAGGACGGCGCTGAGGTTGAGGTTGTTCATGGAAACCGAAGCATGAAGGCGCTGATCACGCCGATGCCGTTTTACAAACGGAAATAACGCGGATCAAAGGGCGGAAAAGGGCGGAGGCCATCGTTTGTGAAGCGCAGAAACAAGGCCTCAGCGGCCTCAGCTTCCGCTTGAACGAGGAAACCTGCAGTCCTTGCCGGAATGGAAAAAGCCGGCGGGACTGGGACAATAAAAATAAAATAAGAAATGAAGGAGGACACACAAAATGTCAGTCGTAAAAGAAGGTCTGCTTTACAGCAAGTCGCACGAATGGGTTGAAACGCTGCCGGACGGCACAGTGAAAATCGGAATTTCCGATTACGCGCAGGACAGTCTGGGCGATATCGTGTTTGTCGACATGCATCCTGCCGGCGAGGAAGTCGAAGCGGAAGGCGCGTTAGCCGATGTCGAATCCGTCAAAGCCGTCAGTGAAATTTATTCACCGGTCGCCGGAACGATCAAAGAAACGAATGAGGAATTGATCGACGCTCCGGAAAAGCTGAACGAGGACTGCTACGGCAACTGGATCTGCGTGATGGAGAACGTCGGCGGATTAGACGATCTGTTAAGTCCGGAAGCCTACAGCGAATATCTGACGACGCTGGAGTAGCCCATGAGCGATTACATTGCATCCAGCCCGGAAGAATTGCAGGCGATGCTCGATTCGCTGGGGCTTAAAGATTTAGACGCTTTAACCGGGCATCTGCCCGAAGCGGTACTTTTAAAAGAAGACGGCTGGGATCTGCCGGAGGGCATGAGTGAATTTGAAGCGTTGGCGAAGCTGAAGAAAATGGCCTCGCACAACCGGATTTATGAAGATCTCTACCGCGGGGCGGGCGCTTACCGCCATTACATCCCGAGTCTCGTCAACGCACTGTCCAGCCGCGGCGAGTTTCTGACGGCGTACACGCCGTATCAGGCGGAAATGAGTCAGGGACTGTTGCAGTCCATTTTTGAATATCAGACGATGATCTGCGAGCTGACGGGCATGGACGTCAGCAACGCCAGCGTGTATGACGGCGCGACGGCCGCGGCTGAAGCCTTGCTGATGTGCCGGGATCCGAAGCATCGCCGTGTGCTGGTGCCGGCGTCGGTGCATCCGCAGATCCTGCAGGTGATCCGGACGTACGGCGAAGCCTACGGTATGGAAATCACTGTCTTGGAATGTCCGCACGGCGTGCTGGAAGAAAGCGTGCTGCGGGAAGCGCTGAGCGAGGATATCGCCTGTCTGCTTTTGCAGCAGCCGAACTATTTCGGTTTAATTGAAGACGCAGAAACGCTGTTTGCAGCGGCGGCGGAGAAAAAGGTAAAAGGGATTCTGCACATCAATCCGATCGCTGCGGCGTTGCTGCCGTCAGCGAAGGAAGCCGGCGCTGTGATCGCGGTCGGCGAAGGCCAGCCGTTAGGCATGCCGCTGAACTTCGGCGGGCCGTATCTGGGCTTTATGGCCAGCGTATCGGCGATGATGCGCAAGCTGCCCGGCCGGATTGTCGGCCAGAGTACCGATCACGAAGGCCGGCGGGCTTACGTTCTGACCTTGCAGGCCCGTGAACAGCACATCCGCCGGGAAAAGGCCAGTAGCTCGATCTGTTCCAATCAGGCGTTATGCGCGCTGAGAGCGGCGATCTACTGCAGCGCGATGGGGACGGAAGGCATCGAACAGGTCGCCGCGCACTGTGTCAGCAACGCCCACTATTTAGCGCACGAGCTATGTGAAAAAACTAAGCTCAGGCTGAAATATCCCGGCGAATTCTTCCATGAATTCGTAACGGTCAGCGAGGTACCGAGCGGCGTGCTGCTCAAACATCTGGAAGATCACGGCATCCTGGGCGGACTGCCGCTGAGCGATCACGAGATTCTGTGGTGCGCGACGGAAGTGAACAATAAGGAAAATATGGATCATCTGGTCGAACTGATCGGGGAGGTGGCCGCATGAGCCAGCTGATTTTTGAACGCGGAACCCAGGGACATCGGGGCGTGGCGCTGCCAAAGCTTCAGGTTCCTGCGTATACTTTAAAAACAAAACTGCGCGCTGAGAAACCGCAGCTGCCTTCGGTCAGCGAACTGGAGGTCGTGCGTCATTACACCGAATGTTCCCAGCGTGTCAAAGGCGTTGATCACGTCTTTTATCCATTAGGCTCCTGCACGATGAAATACAATCCAAAAGTCAATGAAGACGCGGCCAACCTTGAGGGCTTTACGGCGATCCATCCGCTGGCGCCGGAAGAGGACGTGCAGGGCTGTCTGGAAGTTGTCGCAACGCTGGAAAAATATCTGACGCAGATCACCGGCATGGATGCGTTCTGCTTCCAGCCGGCCGCGGGCGCGCATGGCGAATTCAGCGGCCTGATGACGATCCGCAACTATTTGAAACGCCATCATGAAGATCAGCGCACCGTCGTGTTCGTGCCGGATTCCGCTCATGGAACCAATCCGGCCAGCGCGGTGATGGCGGGCTTTACGGTCAAGCAGATTCCAAGCAACGCGGAAGGCAACGTCGATGTGGAAGCGTTGCGGGCGATGGCGGATGAAACGACCGCGGCGCTGATGCTGACGAATCCAAACACATTGGGGCTGTTTGAAAAAGATATTATGGAAATCACAAAAATCATTCACGACGCCGGCGGTCTAGTTTATTACGACGGCGCGAATCTGAACGCGATCATGGGCATTGCGCGTCCAGGCGATATGGGCTTCGACGTCGTCCATTTGAATCTGCATAAGACGTTCTCCACGCCGCATGGCGGGGGCGGACCGGGCAGCGGGCCGATCGGCGTCAAGCGCCATTTGATTCCCTATCTGCCGTCGCCGCGGATCGAAAACGGACGGATTCATGAAGACTGTCCGGAAAGTTTAGGCCGGATGAAAATGTTCTACGGCAATTTCGGCGTCATGGTCCGGGCTTTAACCTATGTCATGATCTTAGGCAAGGAAGGGCTGCGCCGGACAAGTCAGGTCGCGGTGCTCAACGCCCGCTATCTGGAACATGAACTGAGCCGGAACTACGATATGGCGATTGACCAGCCGTGCATGCATGAATTCGTTATGACGCTGAAACGTCAGCACCACGACCTGGGTGTCAGTGCGATGGATATCGCCAAAGGGATGATCGACCGCGGCATCCATCCGCCGACGATGTATTTCCCGCTGATCGTGGAAGAAGCGCTGATGGTGGAACCGACGGAAACCGAACCAAAGGGAGTGCTCGATGAAGCGGTGCGCGTGCTGAGTGAACTGCTTGACTTGGCGGCCAGCGATTCGCAGGCACTGCGGGCGTGTCCAACGACGACGCCGGTCGGCCGGATCGATGAGGTCCAGGCGGCCCGGCATCCGATTCTGCGCTGGCAAAAGGGAAACGAATAGCAAAATGCTGTATTTTACAGAGGGTCAGACTTTTGACCCTTACTTTAATTTAGCGATGGAGAAGTGGCTGTGCGATCATCTCGACGGCCGGCGAATTCTCTATCTGTGGCAAAACGAGCATACCGTTGTCATCGGCAAAAACCAGAATCCGCTGAAGGAATGCCGGCTGGCGGCGCTGAAGCAGGACGGCGGCTTGTTAGCCCGGCGCTGTTCCGGCGGCGGGGCCGTCTATCACGATCTGGGCAACCTGAACTTTACGATGTTGGTTCCCAACGATCAGTTTGATCTGCATCGGCAATGCTCCGTGCTTTTGCAGGCTGTGCGTCAGTTCGGGGTGGACGCGCAGTTTTCAGGCCGCAACGATCTGACGGCGCAGGGCCGGAAATTTTCCGGCAACGCCTTTTATCACGGGCCCCACGGCAGCTTTCATCACGGTACGCTGCTCGTCGATACGGACAGCGAGAAAGTGGCCAGATACCTGAAGGTATCCGCCGCGAAGCTGAAAGGCAACGGCGTCGATTCCGTCCGTCAGCGCGTCATCAATTTAAAGGAATGCGCGCCAAAGATGACGATCAGCCAGCTGAAAACCGCGTTGCGGGAAGCGATGGAACAGGTTTATGGAGAACCGGGAACGATGTGGGAATGGACGCCGGCGCAGATTGCGGAAATCAAAGCGCTGGCTCAGTTTTACCGCAGCGACGCCTGGCTGTTTCCAGAGAAATTCCAGGCTGATTTATGCTTGGAGAAACGTTTCGGCTGGGGGGAGATCCAGGCGCAGCTGCAGCTGCAGTCTCAGCGTATCTGCGCCTGCCGGCTGTATACCGACGCGATGGATGCGGCGGCGATCACGGAGCTGGAAGCTTTGCTTCATGATTGTCCGCTGACGTCCCAGGCGCTGCAGAAACGTGCTTTATCCGCAAGTCCGCACCATCCGCTGATCCCGGAATGCATTGCATGGATCAGTCAAGAAATAGAAGGGCAGGAAGCAAAATGGGATTAAAAACCGAGCTTGTGATTCTCGGCGCCGGCCCGGCCGGCTATGAAGCGGCAATTCACGCCGCTCAATGCGGCATGCAGGTCGTGCTGATCGAAAAAGACCAGGTCGGCGGCACATGTCTTAACCGCGGGTGCATTCCGACCAAGAGCCTGTTATACCAGGCGCATCAGCTGCGGATTGCGGCGCAGTACGCCAAGATCGAGATCGACGGCGAAGCGCTGCGGCTGCAGAAGGAAGACACCGTGGCGAAGCTGCAGAAGGGAATTGCCCAGTTGATCAAAGGCAATTCAATCCAGTTTCTTCATGGCGAAGCGAAAATTACCGGCCCGCAGACGGTCAGTGTGAATGATGAGACTATTGAAGCTGAGCATATTTTGATCGCGACCGGCTCCCGGACTTCAGTTCCGCCGATTCCGGGAATTGAACTGGCGATGACCTCGGACCAGGTGCTGCAGTGGGATCGTCCGCTGCCGCAGCAGGCTGTGATTATCGGGGCCGGCGTGATCGGCCTGGAATTCGCGGATTTATTATTGGATCTGGGGGTTGGGGTAACGCTGTTGGAAGCTGCTCCGCGGCCGTTGATTCAGGCGGATCGAGAAATCGCGCAGAATCTTCAAATGATCCTCAAGCGCCGGGGTGCGCAGCTGCATTGCGGCATTACGATTACCCAGATTCATGAAAACGCCGTAGACTATAGTGAAAAAGAAAAACCGATGCGCGCGGAAGGGGAATGGATCATCGCCGCAACCGGACGCAAACCGGTGTTATGCGAGTGCGCGCAGGCGCTGGCGCAGGAGCGCGGCCGTTTGATCACGGATGCCTGCGGCCGGACGTCGGTTCCTACGATTTATGCCGCTGGGGATGTGACCAGCCGGATTCAGCTTGCGCATCTGGCCAGCGCGCAGGCGATCAATGCGGTGGATACGATGCTGGGGCGCTCGCCGCAGTTTGATCTGAACTGCGTGCCGTCATGTCTGTACACCCATCCGGAAGCGGCGTGGGTCGGCTTGTCGGAGGAAGAAGCGCAGGCGCAGGGGTTATCGGTCATCGTGGGCAAGACCAGCACCTTAAGCAATTCCAAATCCATGATTGAGCAGGCGCCGCGCGGTTTTGTCAAACTGATTGCCGACGCAGCCACCCGTCAGTTGGTTGGCGGAGTGATTGCCGGAGCGCATGCCAGCGACTGGATCGGCACGGTAGCCCAGGCCGTCAGCCAGCATTTGACGATTGACGACTGCCAGCGCGTGATCATGGCTCATCCAACCTGGAGCGAAGCGCTGCACGAAGCGCTGATGGACTTTGATCAGCATGCCATCCATACCTTATATAAACGTACAAAATAACGAAAAGGCGGGCTTTCTTTTACCGGAGGACCGCCTTTTATCGTAAGAATTGTAAAAATTTTCAAAACGGATCATTTAATCCTTTACTTTGGGGCACAATTTCATTATAATCATGGATAATACAAAAAGGGAAAAGGAGCGAATACTATGGCATATTACTATGATCAACCGTCTCATACCTTCAGCGAATACCTGTTGGTTCCGGGCTATTCTTCCAGCGAGTGCATCCCGACGTCTGTCAGCCTGAAGACGCCGTTAGTCAAGTTCAAGAAAGGTGAAAAACCGGCGATCGAAATGAACATCCCGATGGTCAGCGCGATCATGCAGGCGGTGTCTGATGACCGGATGGCGGTGGCGCTGGCAAAGGAAGGCGGCGTTTCGTTCATCTTTGGATCACAGTCGATTGAAAGTCAGGCGGCGATGGTTGCCCGCGTGAAAAATCACAAGGCCGGCTTTGTCGTCAGCGATTCCAACATTACGCCGGATATGACGCTGGCACAGGTTCTTGAACTGGTCGAGGAAACAGGACATTCCACGATGCCGGTCACTGAGGACGGAACTGCCAACGGACGCTTAGTCGGCATGGTTACCAGCCGCGATTACCGGGTTTCCCGGATGGCGCCGGAAACCAAGGTTGCGGACTTCATGACGCCGTATGATAAATTGATCGTCGGTCATGAGAGCGATACCTTGTCGGACTGCAACGATCTGATCTGGGAACACAAGCTGAACCAGCTGCCGATCATCGACGAGAATCAGCACCTGTTGTATCTTGTTTTCCGTAAGGATTATGCCACACATAAAGAAAATCCAGACGAGCTCCTGGATTGCCACAAGCGGTATATCGTCGGCGCGGGCATCAACACGCGCGACTATGCAGAGCGTGTTCCGGCGTTAGTGGAAGCGGGCGTCGACGTGCTGTGCATCGATTCCTCGGAAGGCTTCAGTGAATGGCAGAAGCGCACGATTTCCTGGATTCGCGCGAAATACGGCGATTCCGTTAAGGTTGGCGCAGGCAATGTCGTCGACCGCGAGGGATTCCGGTTCTTAGCGGAGAGCGGCGCAGATTTCATTAAAGTCGGCATCGGCGGCGGTTCCATCTGCATCACCCGTGAAACCAAAGGCATCGGCCGCGGTCAGGCGACAGCGGTCATCGAAGTTGCAAAAGCCCGTGACGAATATTTTGAAGAGACCGGAATTTACATCCCGATCTGCTCGGACGGCGGCATCGTTTACGATTATCATATTACCTTAGCGTTAGCGATGGGCGCGGATTTCGTCATGCTGGGACGGTATTTCAGCCGTTTTGAAGAATCGCCGACGACGAAGCTGATGGTCAATGGCACCTATGTCAAAGAGTATTGGGGCGAAGGCAGCAACCGCGCCCGCAACTGGCAGCGCTACGATTTGGGCGGCGCTCAGAAGCTGAGCTTTGAGGAAGGCGTCGATTCCTATGTTCCGTATGCCGGAACGTTGAAGGAAAACGTCACGCTGACGTTGTATAAGGTGAAATCGACCATGTGCAACTGCGGGGCGCTCTCGATTCCTGAGCTGCAGCAGAACGCCCGGCTGACCCTGGTTTCCGCGACCTCGATTGTCGAAGGCGGGGCGCACGACGTCATTGTCAAAGACAAGAGTTCGATGAAATAAGCTTTTCCCTTACCTTGAGTGAAAGATCGGAAACCTCCGGTCTTTTTCTAAAGGAGTTAGGGGATCAAGATAAGTTGGCAAAATTCAAAAGTTGGTAAGAAAGGCAATCGGCGATTGCAAAGAAACACGAATTTTGTTACATTAGGACTGGAATAAAAAGGAAGTCGAAGGAGGAACAGCGATGAAACAGGATATGATTTTAATTTTAGATTTAGGCAGTGATGAAAATACCGTACTGGCGCGGATGATCCGTGATCTGGGCGTCTACAGCGAGATTAAACCACATGATATCACGGAAGAAGAACTGACGAAGCTGGATAATGTCAAGGGGATCATCCTTAACGGTGGCCCGCTGAACATCGTCGACGGTAAGGCGATTGAAGTTCGTGATTTTATCTATAACGCAGGCGTTCCGGTGCTGGCGGTGAATTATGCGGCGGCCAAGGGTGAGCATTGCCTTGATCAGTGGCCGATGGAGGAAGATGCGATGCGAGCGGTCGTGAATTCCTTCTTGTTTGACACTTGCCATGCGGAAGCGAATTGGAATATGAAAAACTTCGTTGCCGACCAGATCGAATTGATCCGGCGTCAGGTCGGGGATAAAAAGGTGCTGCTTGCGTTGTCCGGGGGCGTTGATTCTTCGGTCGTCGCAGCGTTGTTGATCAAAGCGATCGGCAAGCAGCTGGTGTGCGTACATGTCAATCATGGCTTGATGCGCAAGGGTGAATCGGAAAGTGTAATTGAAGTGTTCCGCAATCAGATGGATGCGAACTTGATTTATGTGGATGCGTGCGAACGGTTCTTAACGAAGTTGGAAGGGATAGCGGATCCGGAACAGAAACGTAAAATTATCGGTGCTGAGTTCATCCGCGTGTTTGAGGAAGAAGCGCGCAAGCTGGAAGGGATTGACTTTTTGGCGCAGGGCACGATTTATCCGGATATCGTGGAATCGGGTACGAAGACGGCGAAGGTCGTCAAGTCGCATCACAATGTCGGCGGTCTGCCGGAAGACATGAAATTCGACTTAGTAGAACCGTTGTATTATCTGTTCAAGGACGAAGTCCGGGCATGTGGTCTGGAACTGGGCTTACCGCACGACATGGTCTTCCGTCAGCCATTCCCGGGGCCGGGACTGGGTGTCCGGTGTCTGGGCGCGATCACAAGAGAACGGCTGGAAGCGGTGCGGGAATCGGATGCGATCCTGCGCGAGGAGTTTGCGAAGGCGGGACTGGATAAGAAAGTTTGGCAGTATTTCACGATTGTTCCGGATTTCAAATCGGTGGGCGTCAAGAACAATGCGCGTTGCTTTGAGTATCCGGTGATCATCCGCGCGGTCAACACGATCGACGCGATGACCGCTTCGATTGAACAGATCGACTGGCCGGTGCTGACAAAGATCACGGATCGGATTTTAAAGGAAGTCAAGAACGTGAACCGGGTCTGTTATGATTTGTCGCCGAAGCCATGTGCGACGATTGAGTGGGAATAAGGGTCAAAATTCTCTCAGTTCTCTGAGGTATCGTAAAGCCTCATTTTTCTCATAAAAGATTGATTTATCGCGCGTTTTCTCCGTATTCTCAAAAATCGGATAAAATGCTGTGGTCAATTTGATACCAAAAACAGAATAAATTCAAGTGGCCTTATAGTATATCCGCTCACCCTTATGCGAGTAAAGGTGTGCGGATTTTTTGCATCATAATAGGCTTTCGGAGAAAAAAGAACCGATTTTGTAACGCTTCCTGCCGTCCCAGAGAAATTATTTGGTACTGTAAAAAAGTTGTGCCAAGTGGCTTTGGGGTCAAGTATATGAATTCACAAGAAAGCTTTTTATGGGAGCTTACAAAGACAAAGGCGGTTGTTGGTACGTGTACGTCCGCTACAAAAACTGGTTGGGAGAAGCATTACGAAAAACGAAGCGAGGATTCACCACCAAACGAGATGCGTTGGCATGAGAACGAGAATTTCTGCAGAAATCCGCAGGAAGCTTGGTCATGACCTTTGCATCCTTCTACGAGGCCTATCAAAATGACTTAAAGAATCGGCTACGAAAAAACACATGGGTAACAAAGAGCAGTATTATCGAAAAGAAGATTCTCCCTTACTTTGGTGACAAGCGTGTGCGGGATGTTCGACCGATTGACATTCTGCATTGGCAAAATACGATTATGAAGACGAAGGATGAAAACGGTATGCCCTATTCACCGGTGTATTTCAAGACGATTCATAATCAGCTCAGCGCCATGTTCAATCATGCTGTGCGATTTTATGGATTACCCGACAACCCTGTCGCCAAAGCTGGTAATATGGGTAAGGAGAAATGCGGCGAAGTTCTGGTTTGGACAAAGGAAGAATGTCTGCAATTCATTGCAGTTCTCAAGGATAAGCTGATGTCCTTCTATGCCTTTGAAACACTCTACTGGTGCGGATTGCGGCTGGGAGAAATGCTGGCATTAACTCCTGCAGACTTTGATTTTGAACGAAAGATAATCCATGTCACCAAATCCTTTCAAATCATCAAAGGCGAGGATATTATTACGTCGCCAAAGACAGAGAAAGGCATCCGCTGTGTCCTTATGCCGGACTTCTATGCCGACGAAATGGCAACCTATATCGAAACACTGCATCTTGCAGAAAATGACCGTATCTTCCCGTTCACAAAATCTTATCTGTACCATGAGATACGCCGTGGCTGTTCTGCCAGCGGAGTAAAGCGCATACGCATCCACGACATCCATCATAGCCACATCAGCTTGTTGATTGATACGGGCTTCAATGCCGTTGCCATCGCAGAACGGGTGGGGCATGAGAGCATTAATATTACTTATCGGTATGCGTATGTGTTTGCGTCAACTCAGCAAGAAGTTGACGCAAAACTCGACGAATTGATTGTCAAAAATGCGGATCGCATTGAAAAATGACGACTTTTGTGGTATAATTTATCAACGGTGGGCTTTGGCCCAGTCAAGTCAACCGTGTGGAAGGGATTCCATGCGGTTTTTGTTTTCTTTGAATAACAGACTCATAATTATTCCATATACAGATAAATAACGAAGGAGGAACTGAGCATGGCTAAAGGTTCTAATGCTAGTCCGGAAGTGTTTGGCTTTGATTTTCAGGTCAACGCCACTATTTTCCTGTTATTAGATAATATAAGAGAAGTAAAAACAGTTCGCATGGAAGGAGCCTCTGAAGATATTGAACTGACCATGAATGATGGAAAACAAATCATGGCTCAGGCGAAAGGTATAGTAAAAGGCAGTAGTGATTTTTCAAATGTGAGAAGAAATCTTCGAAAAGCAATAGGTACGCTCTCTTCTGCCGATAACAAGTCGGTAGAAGAATTGATCCTTATCACCAATTCTAAGAACCCGTTGAAGGAGGACACTTCTAAAGGCTTCTTCTATGGTCCTCCAGCGGTAGTAGGCTATAACGATTTGTCTGATGAAGCAAAGAAAGTAATTGATGATATTATTGAACGACTCGGCGTGCTGTTTGATAAGAATAAGTTTCAAATATACTATTTTATGTTTGAAACAAATAATTTGAAGACACGATATGCGGTTATTGAAGAGAAGATTAGAGATTTCATCAATCAGCTAAACTTAGGACAGATTATAAGTGCAACCGAGCTAATGCAAGTATGGCAGAATGATCTATTTCACAATGGTTCTCAAACCGATACAGCAATTAAGTTGAATAAAAAAGAAGTTGTATGGCCAGTAATAGTTCTGACTTTGGATAAGCACATACCTTCTGAGTACATTGATGAATATGATCAAGGACTTATAAATGAGGTTACAACCCAGTATTCCTATCTCATTAACTCTATAATTGAAAGATATGATCTCATAACGAAAATTCTGTTTGACTATAATTCATCGTATGATACTTTGTCGATGAAGGAACGTACTCGCACATTTATAAAGGATAGGTGGCAGGATTATATCTCTGTTTTTTCTCTTGAATCATTAAACACCGAAGTTCAGGAAGCGATTACAAAAATAATCCTCGCAAAAGTGATTCACCAAAGATATTTAATCGATAATATCAGCAGAGAGGTGTCGTTATGAAAATCAAATCAATATACATTTCTCAAGGTTTATTTTGCACAGAACGTTCTTTTGAACCAGGATTTAACCTTATTTTCAGCGAAAAGAACAGTACCGGTAAAACGACACTTATACGTTGTATTCTATACGGACTTGGTTATGCGGTTCCGGGGACAAAGAAGTTTAATATTGAGACCTGCAGTATAAGGGTTGTCATTGAAAAAGATGACGGGACACTTTTAGTGCTTAACAGAAACACATCTGATTCCATAGAACTCACAGAAGGCGATACTCAGAATTCGTATGCTCTTCCGGTGCAGACCAAGGAACTGCATGAAAAAATCTATGGAACCGACAACGAAGATATACTCAATAATTTGCTTGGAGCCATATATGCTGATCAAGAAAAAGGATGGACCCTGTTGAATCGCGGAAAAGCAATAGCCGGTGTACATTTCAACATTGACGAACTGATTCGAGGTTTGTCTGGTAGAAACTGCGCGGATATATTATTGCGAAAGAAAAAAATAGAGGAAAATCTCAAGAAGTATAAGCAGATATTGAATATTGCGGAGTACAGAGAATCTATCGCATTTGCCAGCGGTTCGTTTACGCGGGACAGCTACAATCGTAAAAGGTTGTTAAAACTGGATCAGTTTCGAGTTGAGAGAGATGTGTTAAAAAAAGAAATCAAGCGTTTGGATGAAAATATCAAGAATAACAAAAAGGCCATCGAGTTAATTGATAACATGAAGCTGGTAATCAGATTGGACAGTGGCGAGGAGATTTGCGTTACTCGTGATATGGTTGTTGGTGCAACTGATAGTATTGATCTCCTTCAGGCAAAGAAGAAATTGCTTATTCCAAGATTGGAACGAATCCTTAAAGAGATAGAAACTTTGGAGCTTGAGATTAAGGAAGAAGAACAACAATTAGCCCTGTTTCCAACTGAATCATTGGCAGATGTCTTTGATCGTAAGATGACCGATGTTGATATTAGTCCTATTGATGTGAAAAGAGTGATCAGCGACCTGGAAAAAGAGAGAAAAGCGTTGGGAGATCAGATTTCTCAATTTACGAATGACAGCAATGATGTGACCCAGTCTATGATAAAAACTGTGCAGAAATACATGGGTGAGCTTGGGGATTCTGAGGCAGAAAAGATGACTTGGAGATATCTTTTTACAAGCAATCTTAAAGAACTGTCGGGTGCGATACTTCATAAAACTGTATTCTCGTTCCGCCTGGCTTATATTATCGAAATAGAAAAAGCACTTGGGATCAAATTGCCGATTCTTTTGGATTCTCCAAAAGGCAAGGAAGTAGACGATATAAACATTGGTAAGATGATGCAGATTCTTCAGCGTGATTTCCCCAATAATCAAATTATCATTGCTTCTATCTATCACTATGTACCGAACGAGCATGTGATTTTGTTGGAAGGTCAACTACTGGATAAGACTATAGAAGCGTAAAGAATGTGACGTAAGGGTTCATAATAGGAGGTTAACATATGATTGACAGTCTTACAATACATGGACTTAGAGGGTTTGGCGAAAAAAAGACAATTCAATTTGCTGTTCCAAACGGTCAGTTCGGTAGTGGCATTACTATCTTAGTGGGTGCGAATAACTCTGGAAAAACCACTATCTTGGAGGCACTTCGTTCTTTTAATTCATCAAAAGACAATCCTCCGTCTTTTTCCGAAAGGAAAAGGAATAGTAAATGCGAAAATGGAAAAGTACATCTCTTTTTACAGACAACTGACATTGGAGATTACAGAATTGATACAATAAATGGCGGTGGTAGCTCTACAACTATGTCCAAAGTCGGAGCAGATGAGAGCACATGGTTTGATGGGCCCAGAGTGTTTGTACTTCAATCAAGGCGCTTCGTTGATTATGAATTTGGTCAGAATTTTATGGAACGATCTGATTATCTTCGAAATCAACAAGCAAACATTCACAATAGAACATCATCTATATATGAATTCAATGCTCGGCTATTTAAGATGCAAAAAAACAAAGAAGCATTTGATCCAATTCTAAAGCAAGTTCTTGGATATGACCTAGAGTGGACAATAGAGCAAAATGATAATGGAATGTTTTATCTTAAATTAATAATAAATGGATGTACTCATAGTAGTGAAGGACTTGGTGATGGCATATGGAGCGTATTTACTATATGCGATGCACTATATGACTCAGAACAAAATAGCACAATAGCTATAGATGAGCCAGAACTATCTCTCCATCCAGCATATCAGAAAAGAATTCTTCAATTGTTCAAGGAATATGCGAAAGATAGACAAATTATAATCAATACCCATTCACCTTGTTTTGTTGATATGAATTCATTGGTTAATGGCGCCTATCTCTATCGCACGATCAAAAACGAGAATGGAGATATAGATGTTTTCCATCTTTCGAATGAATCTCAAAAAAGCATTGAAGGGTTTCTAAAAAACATAAATCAGCCTCATACTTTGGGTACTGAAGCAAGAGAAATGTTCTTCCTAGAAGATAGAATCATTATTACAGAAGGACAAGAGGATGTGATTATGTATAGCAAAGCTGCAGATATCGTAGATTTGCAGTTAAATGGCACGTTTTTTGGATGGGGATCTGGAGGTTCCTCAAATATAGCTAAAATAGCAACAATTCTAAAAGATTTGGGTTATAAAAAGGTTGTTGCCATTTTTGATGGGGACAAGCCTAATGATTTGGAAAAATTTAAAGATCAATTTCCCGAATATGAAGGATTAATTATCTCTGCACCAGATGTAAGAGATAAACCAAGTGTAAACAAGCCAGAAAAATTAGGTATGATGACGCAAGGTGGTGACTTGAAGGACGAGTATAAAGATGAGATAACCTTATTGTTTGCCAAGATTAACTCGTATTTTCAGAATTAGTATATTAGTCAACTCTATATATAGAATGGTTATGAGAGGGTAAGTTATGGGTAACAATGAATATAGCCGAAGGCATAGCTTGAAATGTAATCATATCGATTTTCTACGAGATTCAAATCGAGCAATCACAAAATAAAAAAAGAGGAAATTCTATGAAATTAAAAAATGCTTGGTATCTCAATGAGGAGGATCACTTAATTCAAGGTGATTTAGTTATTCATCAGGATCAGATCGCTGAGTTCTGCAATGACTTAGAAGAACTGGATTGCAGTCATCTGTTAGTTCTTCCCGGTATGGTCAACGCCCACTTTCACGGTACCAGCACCATCACGCGCGGCTTGTTTATGGATATGCCAGTGGCGCAATGGCTCAACGACACGTCGCAGGGACAGCTTCAACAACGATTTATCAATGCGTTAAACCGTTGCACAGAAGAAGAAAAGATTCAACTATCGCTGTATGAATATATATCGATGCTAAAGCAAGGCGTAACGACCGTTTTTGACTGCCGCTTGTTTCAACAAGATTACCAAGCCAAGAAAAGAGCTGGCGAGCTGTGCGGAATCCGTCTGACGTTGGAAGCGGACGATCCATCTCTATTAGAAGATCGGCCACTGTTGAAAGCAGCGCTGCCGTTGCCGGAGGAAAGCAGCTGGTCACAGGATCGCTGCAGTCAAGCACAGTTCTGGAAACAAAATCATCCGCAGACAATATTCAAAGCGCATTGCATGGAAACGGATCTGGCCGCCGAGGCCATTCGATCCAAAGGCTATCAACATACGATTGAAGCTTATGCTCAAGCTGATCTGCTCGATGAACACAGCGTTCTCATTCATAACTGTAAAGCTCCGGCAGAGGCGATCCAGCTTGCCGCAAAACGAGGCGCACGGATGATCAACTGTCCAATCTCCAATCTAAAGTCGCAGAACGGCGTCAGTCCGCTGAAAATGATGCTTGATCAGGGGATTGAAATCGGGTTGGGCACAGATTGGGGAAGACTGCAGTTTATGGATGTTATGAAATGTGAGTATCTGCTTCTGCGGGATCAACATGTTCTCAATCCAGCGCAAATCGTCTGGAAAATGGCGACCGAGTGGGGCGCGCGCTGCTGCGGGTGGCCGGAAACCGGCCTTCTGAAGCCTGGAATGCAGGCAGATCTCATTTTTATCCGAATGGACGAGCCGGATTTTCAGCCGCTGATCAGCACTCCGCAGTTCAGCGACGTCCTGCAGAATTGGGTCCTCGACGGCCGTTCTGAATGGATCGAACATGTCATGGTCGCCGGGCAATGGAAAGTCAAAAATCGGAAAGTTTGCGTTCTTAACGAAGCTGAGCTTGTTGCCCGACAGCGGCAGCTGATGAAGAAACTGATATCGGAAACCTTGAAGTAAGCATGGTGTTCATGCTTATTTTCTTGTATACTAAAAGATAAGAAAATAAGAAAGGAATGATTTCTCTGTCAATCTTGAACAAAATGATCCTTTCACTGCTGAGTCTCTGTCTGCTCGGCGGTTGTCAGAAAAACCCAAAGACAACACACGTGGCCGATACCAGTCTGGCGGCGGATACTGCGGAGGTCGAATATTACAACTCAACGAAAGCTCCGGAATGGACATGGCGCGAAGGGATTAAAATGGATGCCTATCTTTTAACCAGCGACGCGGAGCATACGATGGAAAGCACGATCCTGAACGGCAGCGATACCGCGACCCTCAGCTTCTGGATCAAGCCGTCGACAAACGTTCCGGATCTGCCGCTGATCTCCGTAGTCAACGAGCAGCAGGAAATGATGAAGCTGACCAACCTGACGGCCCGGGAAGACGGAACTTTGCAGGGAATGGCGCTGCAGATGAAAGCCGAAGGGCAGGAACAGTGGCTGATTTCCAACAGCGAATTTACGCTGAATACCCATCGTTACAATCAAATTGTGATTGTTTTTGAAGGAACGCAAGCAACGGTCTATCTCAATGGACAGGCGGCAATGACAGGGCAAATGGGTGCTTCGATCAATCAGATCGAAAAATCTTGGCTTGTCGTCGGCAAGGATGCGATTGCTTACGGCGATTGCATGGAAGGACAGTTTCAGGATTTTCAGATTCGGAAAAAAGCCCTGAGCGCTTCAGAAATCGAAGATGAGTTCGACCGTTTTTATCCAGAGGTATTGCTCAGTGAAATCACCATTCCGAATGCGGAAGATCTGCGAGAAAACCTGACGCTGTATCCTGAGGTGGACAGTCAGTACGAAGCTCAATGGACCAGCAGCAACCCAGCTTTTTTGAAAGTCGAAAACAATGAAGGTGTGATCACCGTTCCAACTCCGGAACAGGGAGATCAACAGATTACGCTGACGCTCTCAACTAAAATCAAAAACCGTCAGTTCCAACGCGACTTCCCGATCACAATCCGGGCCCAGACGCCGGCAACCCGCTTGCTTCGGGATGTCAAAGCGCTGCCGATTACATTGGGCACATTGCTGAATGCGGGGAGTCCGCTGCCAACTGTGGGCGAAAATGACAGCGTGATCGAATGGAAGGTGGTTTCAGGTGAAATTCGATTGGAAAACAATGTTCTGATCAAAATAAATCCGGAAGACGAACGTGTGCCGGTTCAACTGGAAGCGACGCTCCGGCAGGGGGATCAGCAGGAAACGGTGACGATCGAAGCCGTTGTGCTTGACGCTTATGCCGGTTATATCTTATCGTATTTCAACGGCGATCTCGGTAAGGAAACGGGAAAGCTGGCGTACAGTCTGGACGGTCTGCACTGGACTGATTTGAATCAGGGACAGGCCATTCTGACCAGTAAGCTGGGAACCGGACGGGTCCGCGACCCGTTTATCGGCCGCGACGCCGAAGGTCAATTTGTGATTCTGGCGACGGAAGGGTATGATAATCCTTCGATCTATGTCTGGAAAAGCGAAGACCTTGTAAATTTAAGCGATCATGGATTGCATCGGATCGCCTGGTTCGATAAAGGACTGTACAGCACCGGAAGCCGGGCCTGGGCGCCGGAAATGACGTATGATTTCGTTGCCGGGGAGTATGTGATTTATTATTCCGATGCGCAGGATCCGAAAAGCGGATCCATGTTTGCGGTGACAACCCAGGATTTTGAAACCTTTACTTATCCCAAATCATTGTTCAATCCGGGCTATAAAGTTATCGACGGCACAATCCTGCGCATGCATGGTCAGTATTGGATGCTTTATAAAGATGAACGTGAGGCGGCGCAGACGATCTTCTATGCGGGCACCCAGGATCTGACTGCGGGGTTTACGCGCCGTTATGATGATTTGTTCATCTATAACCGCAAGTATATTGAAGGACCGTTTACGCTGCCGTCACTGCATGAGTCCGGCGTTTTCTATCTGTACGTAGACAATTACCCGAATCAGCGTTTCTATGTCGCCCGCTTTTCCCAATTAGGAGAAGACGCTGATTTTGAGTGGCTCGCAGAAGGCGACTATACGCTGCCCAACAACGACGTCCGGCATGGCTCCGCGATCCCGGTAACGCAGAAAGAACTCGATCGCATTCTGCAAGCCTATTCCTGATTTTTAACGGTCAGGGATTGAACAGGACAGCTGAGATCGCCGCGAATCCGCGTTGGACAGTTTAATTTTAATTCATCCATGTTCTAATGAAAAACGTTTCTTACTCGAGCCCTGGCTTCAACCGGGACTGATTTAAGAAACGTTTTTCTGTAACAGCGGAAAGATCAAAGTTCCGTCTTCTTCTCTGATCTTTTGCTTCGCTTTTCGTATTTCATGTAGGCCTTCCTTGCACCGCAAGTCTTCCTTTTACCAGATCAGGCAAGTGATAACAAGTTGTCATTCTTTGCCCCGGAAGGAAAGGGTCTTCGACACTTTAAGCTAATCCGAATTCTCTCCAGACGGATAAAATTGTACTGTGACTGTGACCGGTTAATCGGCCGGCCTCTCTGGCAGACAGAAGCGGATGATCCAGTTTCATCTGACAGATCGTCTGAATATCGCAATCTTTAATTTTCTTTTTAGACGTGGAAATTTTATTATTTTTGTTTTGTTTCTCTGTCTGTTCGTCGTAGAGCCCGCTCTGTTTCAAAATCCGGTAAACCGCATGACGCTCCATGCCGACAAGCTCAGCTATTTCCTGAGTGGAGGCTTGCGGACGATCCTTTTTCAGCTGGCAGATCTTTTCATTCCGCGCTTGGGTCCGATGATGATAACGGGCCTGCTGCCGCTTTACGCCCAGCTTTCGTTCCTTCTGACTATTATAAATTCCGGCGTTGACCTGGACTTCTTTTACTAAATCCCGGCTGACGCCGAAGTGTTCCGCCAGGGCCCGTACTGACATTTCAGGATTTTTAACGCTCATTTCCAGGATGTTCAGTTTTTCTGATTTCCACGCGGCTTTTGTGAGTTCGATCCAATCCAGACCAGCCAGATCGCATTTCAGGATTTGAGAAAGTGAGGAGCGAAGCAGATCAGCTTTGATCGCTTCGGTTTCGCTTTTCTTACAGTTAATTTCAAGATAGCGCTCAGCGGTGATGCCATGGTCCAGGGCCAGCTTTCTTTTTTGCGCGTCGTTCACTTTGTTTTTCTTTAACGTATTCTTAAAATAACCAGTGCCTTCCTCATAATGCTGCTTTCCATGCGCTTCCAGGATCACGCCGAAATCCGGCAGATAGAAATCATAGGAAAACGACTGCGCCCAAGGCAGCTCTTTTCTGGAAGCTTCCTGGATATAATGAATTCTAAGATAATCCAGCACGGATTTAATCAGCCGGTGCGGAAAGGAGCGCCCGACAGACCAAGAACAGGCGCAGCCGATGGAATGCGTATGATGCAGCGTCGAAATCGCAATCGCTTTTTCGCGCACGTTACCGCAATAGGGACAACGGAAGCGAAGCTTTTTGTTTTGCCCGCGGGTGTATTGTCGGGCTTCGTCTTCACCGCCGGGGAAAAAGGGGATCATCCAGCGATCGGTTTGAGCGATGGAACGCTTGCCGGACAGAGGCGAATACCGGCAGCGTCCGCAGGCACAGCTTTTTGGCGGCAGGACTCGTTCTTCCGCCATCCAGGTTTTAGCGCCGCACCGCGAACACAGGATCAGAACTTCGCGCTGCGTCATCCTGGAATTGGATTTTAAACGCCCGCGGCGCTGATCTATAATCGTATAATCCCGCCGGGTGTCCGCAAACCGCTGCCCCAGCGACGTAACAAAATCGAAATGGCGAGTTTGAAGGATCCTGCCTAAAATACAATGCTTGACGGAGCTAGCCGGCACCGCGGGAATAATCCGGCCGGCATACAGGATATCCAGCACCGCTTCGCCATGATTTCCTTTTCCAGCCCGCAGGATCGTCAGCAGGCCCTGTTGATCATCATACTGAAAGGGAATGTCATAGCCTTCCGACTGATTCCAGGCTATGAAATGACGCGCATCGCGGGGGAGTCCGGATAAATCAACAGAGCGCATGGGATCACCTCGCTTTTATCCAACGGATTGTTTCTGATATAGAACTTAACTGTAAATAAAAAGAGATTTACGGAACAGTCTGCGCTTAAAATCCTAATGAAAGCGGAATGCTGAAAGCAAAGCAATGGGGGAAGGGCGGCGCACTGTTTCTTTAGGAATGTATCTTTTTTGCCGGAAGAACGGTCTTCAACAGGAAGAAAAGCGGCTGTTCTGCGCCGCTTGCTTGTCCTCTGTAAAAATCTGTTAAACAAGCGATCAAGCCTTTAAAACATGAATTCAAAATACTTTAAACAACCTCCGAGCGCCGCAAATCCTGCTGAATTTTCTTAAATGCCGCGTCGATCCCGAAATCTCTAACCCATTCCAAATACTGCTGAAGCAGCGCTGCGGTATGCGGATGCATGAACTGCTTGTCGCTGCCCTGAAGGAAATACTCAATCGGCGAAGCGTTTGTATACTTCTCTTTCTGATACGTCTGACACGCTGCGATCCGGTCGCAGACCATCTCTGCGACATACCGCTTCGGCATTTCCACGCAAAATAAGCCTTGACATTGCTTGTTCCGATCAATCCAATACTCCCAATGATGCTTGTTATGCCCTTTGTGATGCAGCCAGCCCTCGGAATAGCCTTTGGCTTCTTTTTCGGCGTCGATCGGCGAGCGGTAGCCTTGGAAATAACGAACTCCCGCCCAGAATTCAACCGGGCTGTATTTCGACAGATCATGAAGCAGACCCTGCTTGATCAAGCCCATTTTAAAGCACAGCCGCGTCACCCGCAGCTTGTGCAGCGTAATCGTCTTTAAATGTCCCCAGAAACGTGCGGGGAATGAGGAAGAACGCATATCGATCCTTCTTTCTGTTCTGTTTTCCATTCTATAGGAATGTTAAAAAAAAGGCAAATCAAAAGTCCGCAAAAAGGCATGAGAAAGAGTTTCACCAAACCGTTTTTCATGCTAAAATAATACAATGAGCGGAGGGTTAACATGAACCGACATAGTTGTAGAGAAAAAGCGATGATCTGTTTGTATCAGCATCGTCTGCTGAACAAACCGATGGATGAAATCATTGAGGAAGTCATGGAGATGAAAACCGGAGAGCTGGATGATTTCAGCCGGATTCTGATCCTGGATACCCTGGACAATGAAAACCGATATATCCAATACATTAACGAAACCTTAAAGGATTGGAGCTTCGAGCGCTTAGGCGTTCTCGAACAGGCGATCCTGCTGATGGCATGCAGCGAACTGGATCACCAGACGGCCTCGGCAGCGATCATCATTGATGAAGCCGTGCGGTTAGCGAAAGATTACTGCGACGACGAAGCCTACCGATTGATCAACGGCGTTCTGGACAGAATATGAGAAACCGGCAGCTGAGCGTCAGCGCCTTAGTCCGGTATCTGAAAGGCAAGCTGGATCAGGATCCGCTGATTCAGCGTGTGATCGTTGCAGGCGAGATTTCCAATTTCACAGCCCATCGCAGCGGTCATTGGTATTTTACATTAAAGGATGAGAAATCACGCATCAGCTGTGTGATGTTTGCTTCCAATGCGGCCCGCTGCAAGTTTATTCCCAAGGAAGGCGACTCCGTGCTGGTGCAGGCCAACACGTCGATCTTTGAAGCCAGCGGACAGCTTCAGCTTTATGTTACGGCGATGAAGCCGACCGGTTTAGGCGATTTGTATTTAAAATATGAAGAATTGAAACGCAGGCTGCATGAGGAAGGTCTGTTCGATCCGGCCCGGAAAAAACCGCTGCCCCAGTATCCGATGCGGATTGTCGTCATCACTGGAAAAAACACCGCGGCGCGCCAAGACGTTGTTACGACGCTGGCCCGGCGCTGGCCGATTGCCCAGGTGAGCGAAGTCCCCGTGTTGGTGCAGGGGGAAGGCGCGGCCGCACAGATCTGCGCAGCGCTGCGGCAGGCGGACACGTTAGGCTTTGACGTCATGATCTTAGCCCGCGGGGGCGGATCGATTGAAGACCTGTGGTCGTTCAATGAAGAATGCGTAGCCCGAACGATGGCCGGTTTGCAAACACCGGTAATCTGCGGCGTCGGTCATGAAGTCGACGTCACGATTGCCGATCTGGTCGCTGACCGGCGGGCTCCGACGCCCACTGGCGCGGCTGAGATGGCAACGCCGCAGTTAGCGGAGGTGCAGAGCCATTGCCTGCGCCAGCGGCAGCAGCTGATCTATCTGATGAATCAGAAACTGCGTCAGCAGCGCCAGCGTTATCAGCAGCAGGTTGAAAGCCGGATCTTTCAGGATCCGATGAGTCTGCTTCAGCCGCTTCAGATGCGGCTGGATTACGACAGTTCACGGCTGCAGAACACAACCCAGCGGATCCGCGGCCAGCGGGCCCGGCTGGATCAGCTGAGCGCGGTTTTGTTAAACCAGACCTCGCGTCAGGTCCATCTTCAGCAGCAGCGCTTAGGACAGCTGCGGCTGAATCTGAATCACCATGAGAAACAACAGCTGATGCTTCGCCAGCAGCAGCTGAAAGAAAAGATCCGGCTGCTGGACGCCTATTCCCCGTTAAAGATTCTGGGGCGCGGCTACGGTCTGATCGCTCAGAACGGGCATTTAGTCCGTTCTATCCAGGAAGTTAATATCAACGAGGAGCTGCGAATCCGGCTGCATGACGGTCAGATCCAGGCCCTTGTCAAGGAAAAGGAGGAACAAGCATGAGTGAAAAGCCGACGTTTGAACAGTCAATGGACCGGCTGGATCAGATCGTTTCGCTGTTGGAACGCAATGAAATCGCGTTGGAACAAGCGATCGGATTGTTTGAGGAGGGCCTGAATCTAGTTCAGGATCTCGATACCCAGCTGCAGGGATATGAAAATAAGGTACAGGAACTGATGCTGCGGCATCAGCCGAAAGAAAGTCAGGATGAAAACTTATGATGAATGAATTTGAAGCATTCCTGCAGCGCCAGTGCCGGCTGCTGAAACATTCCGAGGTCAGCGAAGCCATGGAATATTCGCTGATGGGCAAGGGAAAACGGCTCCGTCCGCAGCTGTTGTTCGCGGTCGCGGAGGGTTATGGGCTATCAGCGCAAGCGGGCTTTATGGCTGCCGGAGCGCTGGAAATGATGCATACGTATTCCCTGATTCACGACGATCTGCCGGCAATGGATAACGACGATTACCGCCGGGGCCGCAAGACGTGTCATAAACAGTTTAACGAAGCGACGGCGATCCTGGCCGGCGATGGTTTGCTGACGCAGGCCTTTGCCTTAGCCGCCAACAGCAGCAACGATCCGGTCAAAGCGTTAAAAATCGTAAAGGAGCTGGCCTCGGCCGGCGGAGCGGAAGGCATGATCTTAGGTCAGATCAAGGATCTGGAGGCGGAAAACAGCCAAGCTGTGACGCTGGAACAGCTCAAAGAAGTCCATTTGTATAAAACCGGCTGTCTGTTTACTGCGCCGCTGGTCATGGGCGCGATTCTGGCCGGTCAGGATGCGGCCATTCCGCAATGGCGGCGGATCGGTGCTTTAATGGGTTTGGCCTTTCAGATTCAGGACGATATCCTGGACGTCACCAAGAGCAGCAAGGAGCTGGGAAAATCAGCCAGTGATCTGGATAACAAAAAATCGACTTATGTCACTTTATTGGGGTTAGGTCAGGCGCAGGATGCGATGACCGAGGTTTACCGTCAGACGCGCGATGCGATCCGTCAGATGAACCTGGATACGCAGCGGTTGATCGCGATTCTGGACGCGATGGAATTCCGTCAGTATTAAGTGAAGATAAGGAGGTTAGCGGAAATGGATTTAACCGATATACACGATCCCGCGTTTTTAAAGCAGCTGGATCAGCGGCAGCTTAAAGCGCTGGCGCAACAGATTCGGGAATTCCTGATCGATCATGTCAGCAAGACCGGCGGACACCTGTCCAGCAATCTGGGCGTCGTCGAACTGACGATCGCTTTGCATAAGGTGTTTGATTCGCCGCAGGATAAAATCTTTTTTGACGTTGGACACCAATGTTATACGCATAAAATTTTGACCGGCCGGGCCGGCCAGTTTGACTCGCTCCGTCAGTATGAGGGGCTGTCCGGCTTTCAGAAACGAGCCGAAAGCGAGCATGATGTCTGGGAGGCAGGACATTCCTCGACGTCATTGTCGGCGGCGTTAGGCATGGCAGTTGCCCGGGATCTCAACCATGAACAATACCACGTCGTGCCGGTCATCGGCGACGGCGCCTTGGGCGGCGGAATGGCATTGGAAGCGTTGAATCAAATCGGCAGCGAACAGCGCAACATCATCATCATCTTTAATGACAACAACATGTCGATTTCAGAAAATGTCGGCGTTTTGACGCAGAACTTTGCCAAGCTGCGCGCATCCAAGCCCTACAACGCGTTAAAGAACGATCTCAAGACAGCGCTGAACCGCAACAATGTCGGTCAGGCGGTGCTGACCGGTCTGCAGAACATGAAGGACGCCGTGAAAAAAGGCGTGATCGATACCGGTGTGTTCGGCGAATTCGGGCTGGAATATCTCGGACCGGTCGACGGCCATGACATCAAGAGCCTGATTCAGATCCTGAAGGTTGCGAAATCCCATCAAGGGCCGGTCGTCGTGCATGTACTGACGAAAAAGGGCAAGGGTTATTCCTATTGCGAGGAAGATAAAGAAGGTGTCTGGCATGGCGTCGGACCGTTCAATCCCCAGACGGGAAAACCGTTGTCGGCAACGCCGGCGGGCTATCTTTCATGGTCCTCAGTCATCAGTGAGACACTGGTTCGTTTAGCGAAGGACAACAAAGATATCGTCGCGGTGACGCCGGCAATGATCACCGGCAGCAAGCTGGAAAAATTCTTCGCGGTTTACCCGGAGCGCGCGTTTGACTGCGGGATTGCCGAAGAACATGCGGCGACGTTCTGCGCCGGACTGGCGATCAGCGGAAAACGGCCGTTTATCTCGTTGTATTCCTCATTCCTGCAGCGCTGTTACGATCAGATCAATCATGATATTTGCCGGATGGATCTGCCGGTCGTGATCGGTATTGACCGGGCCGGACTGGTGGGGGAAGACGGCGATACGCATCACGGTGTCTTCGATATCGCGATCCTGCGTTCTTTGCCGAATCTGATTTTAGCTCAGCCTAAAGATGCTGGGGAAGCCCAGCAGCTGATGGCAACGGCGTTTGCCCAGCCGCATCCGATGGCGATCCGCTATCCGCGCGGGACTGCGCTGTATAACGAGCTGGCGCAGGCTGAACCAATTCCGGTTGGCAGCTGGACGCTTGTCAATACGGAGCCTGATCACCGATGCACCGTCGTGACTTATGGTCCGGATGTCGATAAAGTCGTATCCAAAGTGCTGACCAATTCGCTGCCGGTTCAGGTTGTCAATGCCCGGTTCTTCAAGCCGCTGGACGAAGTCATGCTGCAGCGGCTGGCGGAGGAAGGCAAACCGGTTATCGTGTATGAAACAGATATGCTGGCAGGCGGGCTTTCCAGTGCAATTCTGGAATGGGCGGCAGATCATCAGGCAGCGATGTCCATCCGGCGCGTCGGCATCGGCGATACTTACGTACCGCAGGGCTCGCTGAATAAAATCCGACGGCTGGAATCAATAGATATTCTGAGTTTGTTCGATGTGATTAAAGAATACTGCGAAGCTTAAATCATTCCGGAAGGAGGAAGCTGATGCTTAAACATCTGTATGTCAAAAACTTCATTCTGATCGATGAGGCCGATTTGGATTTTGATGCGGGCTTCAGCGTGTTCACCGGAGAAACCGGCGCGGGCAAGTCGATTTTGATCGATGCGATCAGTTTGCTTTGCGGCCAGCGCGCTCAGGCAGGATTTGTTAAAAAGGGTGAAAATAAGGCACTGATTGAAGGCGTCTTTGATTTTTCCGCGAATCCGCGGGTGCTGGCGTTATTGCAGGAAGCCGGCTTTGATGGGGATGAGGACGTGGTCATCAGCCGGGAGATTGGCGCGGAAGGCAAAAGCCAGATGCGGCTGAATCACCGGGTGACCACGGCGAACTTCATCCGCGAGCTGCTGGGGCATGAAATTGATATTCATTCCCAACATGATACGCAATATTTATTAAACCGTAGTTCGTTTTTAAATCTTTTGGATCAATATCTGGATGACGAAGCGTTATTATCCAGCGTTAAAACTCAGTTTAAAGCGTACCGACAGCTGAAGGATCAACTTGAGGAAGCGCGAAGCCCGAAGGCTGAGCAGGACTTGGAATTCCTGCGGTTTCAGCTGAATGAAATTGAACAAGCGCAGCTGAAACCGGGTGAGGATGAGGAGCTGGAAGCGATCGAACGGCGGATCGCGGCCCGCGAGAAAATCTACCAGCGGGTAGCGGAAAGTCTGGAAATTCTGGACGGCGAACAAAGCACGGTTCCGCAGCTGTACGAGGCGGCGCGGCTGACTGGCGGATTTCCGGAAGAAACGGAACTGGCGGAAATCAGCGAAGCGTTGAACGAGCACTATTACGGTCTGCAGGATTTGAAAGAACGGCTGCAGCGTTATTTTGAATCGCTGGAATTCAGCGAGGAACAAATCAACGAAGTTCAGAGCCGGCTGTTTGAAATCAATCGTTTAAAGCGAAAATACGGCCGCAGCCTGAATGAAATTCTGGAAAAAGGAGAAAGTTTCCGGCTGCAGTTAAATCAACAGGAGCACCGTCAGGAATACTTGCAAGAGCTGCAGAAACAGGTGCAGACCGCCTACAAGCAATTTGAAGAAACCGCGATGAAACTGCGCCAGGTCCGGCAGCAGAAAGCTCTGGCGCTGCAGAAGGAAGTTGAAATTCATCTGCATGATTTAATGCTTCCGCACGCACGGTTTATTTTGCAGCTGAAAGACGCGAAGCCGTCGGCGCACGGCCTGGACGAAGCCGATTTTATGATTTCCATGAATCCCGGCGAGCCGGTCCGCTCCCTGGCGCAGGTTGCCAGCGGCGGTGAATTAAGCCGTTTAATGCTGGGCCTGAAAACAATCTTTACCCGGTTGGAAGGTATTCAGACCGTCATCTTTGATGAGATTGATACCGGCGTCAGCGGTCAGGTCGCAACTGCGATCGGCTTGAAGATGAGTCTGTTGGCCCGCGATGCGCAGGTTTTCTCGGTCACGCATCTGGCGCAGGTTGCGGCGTGCGCAGATCAACATTACCATGTCACCAAGCGTCAGGGACAGGATTTCACGGAAACCCAAATCCAATGTTTGAGCGAAGATGAACGGGTAGATCAGCTGGCCCTGATCTCCCAGGGCGAATTGTCCGATACCGCCCGGCAGGCAGCCCAGGAGTTATATCAACGCAATCAAAAGAAAGTAACGGAAGCACGGTCAGCTTGACTGTGCTTTTCTTTCGCAAAGATCTCCATACGGTCTTCCGGAGCTTGGCTTTTCCCGCCGGGGCATAGCGCAGAGCGAACGAGGACTTAGCATCGGCGCAGACAATATCATTAAGGAAGAAAAGGGTAAATCCGGCGTCTAGGATTAGAAATCAGCGGGCTTAAAATAACTTTCCTTTATAACGAATTCATTATATGATTTAATAAAGTATGAATGAACGAAAGCGTGAAGCTTTATTAGTAAGGTGCAAAAATGCGAAGTTCTTAGCGAAATTCAGAGATTGTAATGGATGCCGCGGACGCAGCATCGAGAGTTAAAATGCAGCAAAGAAGCGGAGGGATAAAAGATGAGATATGGTAATGATACTAATTCAGAAGAGGAAAAAGCGAACGATTTTCTAAACAAGATGATCATCGCGGAAAAAGTTGCGAAAGGATCGATTATTTTAGGAGTCATTCTGACAGTTGTCAGTTTTTTGCTTTTCCAGCCGCTCTTGTTTCTCATTGCTTTGGCATTTGATATTGGAGGTATACCGTTTTATTTCATTTACAGGGGGATCCGTCGTCAATGGACGGCTCAGCTGGCAAAGGAAGAACGAAGAGCTGAGATTGAAGCCGAGCAACGCCAAGATTTGTAATCTTTGACACTGAATCGGCGTTTTTCTTTTGATCGATCTTTCGCTCGGCCTATTGTCTGAGCTTCTTTAGAGTGATTTGAGTTAAGTTAATCCGTGATTTATTGGCGGCCAGGTTCGCTTGTTTTCCTGTTTTTTAAAGTCTTGGTAAGATTTTCTGGATATAGTTGACTAGCGGAAGCGCCATACTATCAGTACTGCGGAGGTGAGGCCATGAGAAGATTTTTGAGTCTGACGGCCTTCCTATTGACGTTAACGCTTTTGCCTGTTCAAGCCCAGGAGAAAACCGTAATTCTGGGCGGCGATACGATTGCGATCACAGTCAATTACGAAGGCGTATATGTCAGCGGTATGTATGATTTTGAAGTTAAGGGGGAGACGTTGTCCGCAGCGAAGGAAGGAACGGTACAGGTAGGGGATCGGATTATCGAATCCAACGGACGAGCCGTGACTTCCTTGGAAGAATTGTTTGCGAATCTGAAGACGCTGCAGAAGGAACGAAACCAGGTTCCTGTCACCGTCATCCGTAATGGACAGCGGGAAGCTGCTTCGCTGTTTGTCTGTTATCTGGAATCCGAGAAAGTGTTTAAAACAGGGTTGTACGTCAAAGATAAGATCAAGGGGGTCGGTACGATGACATTCTATGATCCTTCGACAAAGACGTTCGCGGCTTTGGGACATGAAATCGCAGAAGAAGGTCAAAGTCATCCTGCGGATGTGACGATGGGGCAGATTTTTGAAGCCACCGTCGTTTCAGTCCGACGTTCAACCTCCGGCAACCCCGGTGAGAAGATCTGTCAATCGGAGAGCTTGGTTCCCATTGGAACCGTCAGTAAAAACACGATTTACGGATTGTATGGGAAAGTTCAGACATTGCCTTCTGCCGCGCAGAGCGTCCCTGTTGCCTCGCGTGAGGAAGTCACTGTTGGGCCGGCAGAAATTTATACCGTCATTCAGGGAACTACACCAAAGCGTTACACAATCCAGATTACCGAGGTAAGAAAGCAAAATGGACAAGCCGTGAAAGGAATCCAATTTCAGGTTACTGATCCTGCACTGCTTAACCAAACCGGCGGGATTATCCAGGGAATGAGCGGATCGCCGATTTTGCAGAATGGCAAGCTTATCGGTGCAGTAACACACATGGTCACCAGTCAGCCCGACAACGGTTACGGGATTTACATCGACTGGATGCTGGAAGAAGCGCAGAGCGAATAACAGACACAAACTAAGGAAATGCCTGAATTTCAGGCATTTCTTTTGACTTGAACTCAAAAATAGGCAAAATAGCAGAAACTTTTCCGTGGACTTCGACCTGTTTCGACTTCTTTTTCATTCAAAATTCCATAAAATGGAAACATCGAACAGAGGAGTGAACAAGATGAAACAGATCAGAATCCTGTTGTGTGAATCCAACAGCGAGATCAGAGAACAAATGGAACAGGAATTGCGGAAGAAAAACGATTGGCTGCTTTTACCCAGCTGCAAAGATGGCCAGGAATGTCTTGAACGAATACGGGTGAGCCATCCTGACGTTCTGGTCCTTGACTGCATTATGCCTAAACTCGACGGGATGGAAGTCCTCAGCACATTGAGCCGGGAGGGGATTCGGATTGGAAAAATTTTATGTACATCCAGTTTTATCAACGACTTCATGGTGACGGAAATGCAGAAATACCAAGTTGATTATTTTCTGATGAAACCGGTGGATCCCAAGACGGTCAGCGAGAAAATCGCTCAGGTCTGCAGCTATCAGAAAGTCACTGCTCCAACACCGTCTGCGATGCCAGCCAACGCCAACGAAAATCAAGATGATGAACGGATGATGCGCCTTCAGCTGGAACGGGAAATCACGGAGATCTTGCATGAAATCGGTATTCCTGCGCATATCAAAGGGTATATGTATCTGCGTACCGCGATTCTGGAAACTTACTTAAACGTTGATTATCTCGGTCAGATCACCAAGGTACTCTATCCGGAAATTGCCCGCCGCTATATGACGACCAGCTCCCGCGTAGAACGGGCGATCCGGCATGCGATCGAAGTCGCCTGGAACCGCGGCAACATCGATGCGATTGACGAAATCTTTGCCTATACAATCAGCGCGTCCAAAGCCAAACCGACCAATTCAGAATTTATCGCCATGATCGCCGACAAGCTGCGGTTGGAACACCGGATTAAAAACAATACCGGCAGCTACGCTAAAATCGGATAACAGCATCACCTGTAAACGGAGGAGAAATCTTCCGTTTTTTCTAACCTGAAAGATGAAAGATCTTCAAGTCCGTGCTATAATAAATCACGATGGATTCGCTAAAATAGGATCTGAGCAATTTGCGTAAACTCTGCGTTGAGCCGAAATATTCGACGTGAATCAGGTTCAGTTTCTGAAGAAGCAGTCGATAAAATTGTTCTATAGAAAAGAAAGAAAGGGGGAGCACCGCGTGGGCCGGGTTATTTATCATATTGATTTAAATGCTTTTTTTGCCAGCGCAGAAATTCTGCTTGACCCCTCGCTGGAAGGAAAACCGGTCGTCGTCAGCGGTCTGACCAAGCGCAGCGTCGTGTCCACCGCCTCCTATGAAGCCCGGCAGTTCGGCGTTCACTCGGCAATGCCGATTAACGAAGCCTTGAAATTATGCCCGCAATTAGTCGTCGTCAAAGGACATCACGGCTATTATGAGCAGCTTTCCGAACAGTTCATTTCGTATGTAAAGAAGTACACTGACCGTGTTGAACAGGCCAGCATTGACGAATGCTATGCCGATATGAGTCAGGCAATTCATCGTTTCCCGCGGCCGTTGGATTTAGCGTGGCAGCTGCAGCAGGAATTGCTGACCGATCTGCATTTAAAATGTTCGATCGGCGTCGCCCCGAATAAATTTCTGGCCAAGATGGCCAGCGATATGAAAAAACCGATGGGGATCACCGTCTTGCGGAAACAGGAGATTCCGGTGAAGCTGTGGCCGCTGCCGATTGAAGACATGCGCGGAATCGGCAAGAAAACCGCCCCGCAGATGAAAGCGTTAGGGATTAAGACGATCGGCGATCTGGCTGCGGCCGATCCAGAACAGCTGCGGCCGTTGCTGGGAAAAAATACGATGACCTACATTCAGCGGGCAAACGGCGAGGATGACCGCGAAATTATCAGCGATGCCGAAATTAAGTCGATGAGCCAGTCAACAACGCTGAATTATGATTTCTCTACTGAAGAAGAAGTGCGGACGCTGTTTCGCAAGCTGGCGAATAAGCTCAGCGAACGCATGATCGAAGAAGATAAAATGGGGACGATCGTTTCCATTTCCATCCGCTATTTCGACTTTAACACCAACGTCCGTTCGCGGAAGCTGGATCATCCGGTGTACCGCAGCGAAGACTTGTTCGAGCTGGCGATGGAGCTGTTCGATGAAAACTATGAAGATCAGCCAATGCGTCATTTAGGCATTGGCGTCGGTTCGCTCAGCAGCATCCATGACCAGAAAATCCAGATGAATCTGTTTGAAGCGCCGCCCGTCGATCCGGCCTGCGCAACGCTCGATCTCATCAGTCAGCTTAATCAACAGCTCACTTTGGGCGGCAAGCTGACAACCGCCGCCGCACTGATTAAAAAAACAGCGGCTGACAAGCATAAGAAATAAGTCTAATCTTTCCTGGCTGTCATACATTGATACCAGGAGGGAATTATGAAAACAATACAACCCCAGTTGAAGAATTTTTCCAATAAGCATAAAAACTCCATCAACTTCTTATTAATTCTGTTGATTTTCGGCATGATTACCGGCGTCCTGCTTTCCCGCTGGATCAGCAGCGCCGATGTCGAGCGGCTGTCTTCTTACTTATTGACGACGGTGATCACCAGCGTGGAACCGCAGTCGTTTTTTACAAGTCAGTTTGTCACCAACATTTTATTCATGCTGGCGATCTTTTTTCTCGGCTTCTCCTTGGCCGGGATTCCGCTGATCGGGTTTATCGTCTTCACCAAGGGCGTCCAGATCGGATTTTCCTGCGTTTTATACGTTCTGACCTATCAGCTGAAAGGGGTCTTAGGGATCCTGTTAACGCTGATTCCGCAGATTCTGTTCGATTTGATCGCCTTGTTTCTCGTCTCGGTGATCAGCACGGAAATCTCCTATGCTTTGATCCAGCGCTGTCTGGGTTACAGCCGCAGTGATTTTTCATTGATCCAGCTGATCAACAGCCGCTTAAACGTTTTAATCGTTTCCTTGCTGCTGATCTTCTTTTCCGCCTGGATTAAATCAACGCTGGTCATCCGCTTGATGGAAATTTTCGCCATGATGGAATAACTCTGGTATAATAAAGCTGGAAAGCAGGGAGAATATGACGCTAGAGGAAGCCTTCCGGCAATATCTGATTTACATCTCAATTCAGTTCCCAAAATCAGAAAAAACGATTGCCGGCTATCGCAATGATCTCAGCCGGTATTTTCAGTTTCTTGCGCAGAAAGAAATCGACCGGATCGATCAGATTAATTCGGCGATGCTGGAGGAATATGTGCGGGTTCTGGCGCGTGATCACGCCGCCGCTTCTGTTAATCACGCAATCACCGCAATCCGCGGATTCCATCAGTTTTTGGCCTTTCGCTTTGACGAACCAGATCCGGCGGAATATCTGGAGCAGCTGCAGCGAACGCAGTCCTTGCCGGTCTACTGCACGCGGTATGAAATAGAGAAGATCATGGCACAGTTCGGACATAGCCCGGAGGATATCCGCTGGCATGCGGTTGCCGAACTTCTCTATGGATGCGGGCTGCGCGTCAGCGAATGCGCGGCGTTGACAATGAATCAGGTGGATCTGGAATTGGGGATGCTGCGAGTCTGGGGCAAAGGGAATAAGGAGCGGTTAGTGCCGATGCCGAAGCAGACGATAAAAATTGTACGCGAATATGTCGATACCGTCCGCCCGCTATATCAGAAAAAACCGACGTCCTGGCTGTTTATTACCCGGCTGGGCAAGAAAACGACTACTGCTTCCATCGAAAGTATGATAAAATCAGTGTGTATCCAGGCTGGAATTCAGAAGCCGATCACGCCGCATAAGCTTCGCCACACCTACGCCACGCACATGCTGGAAGGGGGCGCGGATCTGCGCAGCGTTCAGGAATTATTAGGTCATTCCGATATCACGACGACGCAGATCTACACGCACATCGACCGCAACCGGCTGCGGACGGCTTATGATGAAGGGCTTGGAAAATTGATGGATCAAGAAGGAGAAAATGACGATGAAATATAAACGGATATTTACAATTGTAATGGATTCTGTCGGCTGCGGTGAAATGCCGGATGCCGAACATTACGGGGACCGCGGGGCGGATACGATCGGTCATATCGCAAAAACGGTCGGTGGCTTGACGATGCCGGCGATGGAAAAGCTGGGCTATGGCAACCTGCATTCGATCCTGGGCGTAGAACCGCAGCGCGATCCGCAGGGGTATTACACAAAAATGCTGGAAGCTTCGGTCGGCAAGGACACCATGACTGGTCATTGGGAAATGATGGGCTTATACATCGATAAACCATTCCAGACGTTTACGGACACCGGATTTCCGCAGGAATTGATCGACGAGCTGGAAAAACGCACAGGCTATAAGATTGTCGGCAACAAATCAGCCAGCGGGACGGAGATTCTGGATGAACTGGGTGAGCATCACATGAAGACCAAGGATATGATCGTTTATACATCGGCGGATTCCGTGCTGCAAATCGCTGCCCATGAAGAAGTCTTCGGCTTAGAGGAGCTGTATCGCTGCTGCGAGATTGCCCGCGAGCTGACGATGAAGGATGAATGGAAGGTGGGGCGCGTCATCGCCCGGCCGTTTATCGGTGAAGGCAAAGGCCATTTCACCCGCACCAGCAATCGTCATGATCTGGCGTTGAAACCGTTTGGCCGCACTGTGTTAAATGAGCTGAAGGATAAGGGCTATGATGTGATCAGCGTTGGCAAGATTAAAGATATCTTTGACGGTGAAGGGATTACGGAAGCGTATAAGTCGACAAGCAGCCATCACGGCATGGAACAGACGATCGAATTGACGCAGAAGGATTTCACCGGTCTGTGTTTTGTGAATCTGGTTGATTTTGATGCGAAATGGGGGCATCGCCGCAACCCGCAGGGTTATGCGCAGGAATTGGAGGATTATGATCAGCTGTTAACAACGTTCTTGGGACAACTGCGGGAAGAGGATCTGGTGATCATTACCGCCGATCACGGCAACGATCCTTGTCATACTGGAACAGACCATACGCGTGAGATGGTGCCTTTGATCCTGTATTCGCCGTCGCATCAAGGCTCCGGTTTATTGCCGCTGGCGAATACGTTTGCCAATCTGGGCGCGACGGTAGCCGAGAATTTTGAAGTTTCTATGCCGGAATATGGCGAATCGTATTTATCATATTTGAAATAAAACCAGCGACGCCGCAGACGGGAGTGTTCTCTCTGCGGCGTTTATTTTCTATATTACAACGATCAAATCCCTTATTCTAAATATAAAAATTGGATAAATATACATTAGCAAAAATATTTAATAGTAATCTAAATATCAAAAAAATTTAATAGTTATTATTCCGATAGAAAAGGAGAAAAAAGAGAAATGAAAATCAAGTTAGAAGCAGAATTAAAAACAGGAGTGAGTAAGGCAGGTAAGCCATTTGAGTATTTGGCGTTGAGTTTCCCTAATGGTTATGACAAAATGATTTTTTTATCGCCTGCTGAGAAGTACATGCTTCAGGGCATTTTGTCAGATCAGATTCGTAATCAGCAAAAAGCGTAAGATTTTTAGAATTTACCAGTAATTTTTTTGTAAACGAAGCTTTACAATAAAAGAGGGCTGGAAATGTTTACCAACCACATTTATAAAGATGATCTAAAAAGGATATGTCAGATATATCAGGATTTAGATGTAGCCGCAATGACCGCTAAGGTCGTAACAAAGCGGTATCTGATCAAAATGGGCGATGTTATGACGTTTGCGGCAGATATGCGGGTTAAGCATTTACCGTCTATGGCGGCATACGTCGAAAGCTTTGATTGGATTGATGAGTGGGATGGTGATACCTATTTTACTTGGTACATCGTTCCGATATTGACGGTATCGCCGAATGCAGGTGCGCAACTGCAATCGTTGATATAAATTGAAATTTGTGTAGAACGAAAAGGAGAAAAAAATGAAAATGATTATGGCTTTAGTACCACTCGCTGAAGAAGTTGGCGGCGCAACAATTCCGGATTTAACCCCATTTATTACGGCAATGACGGGTGCTTTAACGCCTGAAGCGTTGCTTGCAGTGTTGGCAACGATCATCGGCGTGGGCATGGGCTTTGTCTTGATGTGGTTCGGCGTCCGCAAGTCTAAGCAGATGTTCCAATCCGCTGTATTCAAGGGCAGACTTAGCGTTTAACAACCTTCAAGGGGCTGGGGCTTAAAGCTCCAGTCCTTTGATTTTTAAAGGAGAAAAAGAAAATGAAGAAAGTTACAGAAATGAATTATGATGAACTGATGGTTGAGTTGGTACGCTTAGCGGCGGCGTTAGCGTCAAAAATTGCGACGGAATATATTGGGTATAAGGTTATTGGATATATTGAGCCGGATGAAGAAATGTCGCAATCTGAAGCTGATGAGTTTAATGTAATGGTGCATTACACAATTATGCTTATTGATCAGCTTACGCAAATTAAAGCGGCAATTAAATATGCTGGTCATTTAAATGAGTTAGAGGGTGTACAGTATTTACGTGGCTTTCTGCTTGGGATGGGCGAAGAAGTCTAGCTAGCGCCGCTCGAACCACCGCCAGCCGTAAAGGGTCGGCGGTGGTGCACGGTCGCCCGCCCCTTGAGCGCGAGCGTGGGGCGCACCCTATCGGCTTTATAGTGGCGGTTCATTGGCTTGTAGTCTGCCCGGATGGCGGGCAATCTCTGTATTTGCGCAGGCAAATACTAAGATAGAGACGCAGGCCATAGAGTGGGTGAGGAGCTTGCGACGAGGGGCACGCCCCTAAGGTTTGGCACTTATTACGTTGCTTATCAATTTAAATTAAAAAGGAGATATTTTAAAAATGAATTCAGCTATCCGTTTTTTATTAGTCGCTTTATTTTCGCCTTTTGCTTTTCTGATATGTTTAATTATAAGATGGGCTATTATTTCTTTTGTTGAAAGTTTTAAAAAATCGAAGTTATCGAAAAACCGGAGATTATATCAATTGATATTTTTCTGCCATTTTTTCACTTGTATTTGTACGTTTTTTTTAATCCGAGATTCATTGTTTTATTTGTTTCTGTTCCCGTTTTTTTTGGTTGGCTTTTTTGCTGTTTTGAAGTGGGATTTGTATTTGGATAGTTGCTCACGCGAGTATTTTTATAAATCAGGAGATAGTTATGCTGATAGAAATGATGTTTAAAATTTTAATTTATCTTTGGTTTTTTCTGTTCTTGCCGATTTTCTTTTTTGAATTTGTAAAATATGTTTTTTTAAAGCAAATTTAGCAAAGCGTTAGGGGTAAAGATCGCGATAGCGATTTAAAATAATGCTTCCTTGCTGTCGGTGCTGTGTTACACGTCTTAGACGTGTGACGGTTACAGCGCTGACAGCCCCCGACGGTTAGGAGGGCTAACGTGGTCTATAAAATATCTGTAAAATATCAAGTTTGTGACTTAAAGACGCTTACATCACGGTTTTATTTACGTGACTTTATATTGCCAGCGTATAAATTGTTATGGTTGATCACTGGCATTGATTTATACATTGATCTAACCCATCCGGGGGATGAGGTCGCACAGGTAAAGGATTTAGTAATTGAGGTGATTAGATGATTGACGCAGTAGCGGCTAAAGAGCCATTTAGTTTAAAAAGTGCTTTAGAGTGGTTTAGGTACAAGATTGATTTTAATGTATCACATCCGACTTATTTTAACCCTGATGGACTTGTTTGCTTTGTAGGTGCTCAGGGTACGGGCAAAACATTAAGTGCGGTTAATTATGTTTATAAGCTTATGGAGATGTATCCAAAAGCAAAACTTGTAACAAACTTAATGCTTAAGGATTATCCTATTGTCACTTATGACGCATGGTTAAAACAGTTTAGTATAGCGGTATCAAACCGTTATACTGCCGCACAGATGGAGTATTGGGAACATGCGTATATGTATGACTTATATCTTCGTACAAACCGGGTTTTCCCGTTTAATGACGCCGATGATCTTTCGCGTTATGAAAATGGCGAGGAAGGGGTTATATACTTAATTGATGAAATCCATTTATATTTTAACAGCTTAGAAAGTAAAAATATCAATCCGGAAGTTATGACGCAGATCGCACAACAAAGGAAACAGCGTAAGCATATAGTTTGTACAAGCCAGATCTTCGGGCGTATGGCTAAGCCGCTAAGAGAGCAGTTTAGTGCGATTATCAGCTGTAAAAAATATTTTGGCTGTATACAAAAAAACAGCCTTGTTGATCGCGATAGTGTAGAAAGTAATAAAGATGATATGCATGTTGAGGGTAAAGTGCTTCGCAATTTTTGGAGTATACATAATCCTAAAATGTATGGTCGTTACGATACGTACTATACAATATCTAAAACTAAATTTGTAAGTAATGAACTCAAGAAGGGAGATATATACGATCATGATCGAGATACAAGCGGGGTTTGATATGGCGGTAGCAATGGCGGCACAAGTTGCGCCGATTGCTGTCTTATTTGCGGTGTGCAGTAGACTTTTAAGCTTTTTTATAGCAATGGTGAAAGGACGGTCGAATTTTTAATGAATGTATATGAAGAAGCACCAGAAGAAACGGCGTTACCTGAAGAAGGTGAAACGAATAATGAAACGTCTGATTTGGAAGGTACGCCAGCACCTGCACCTGTTGAGGGTGCTGGGTCGTCTGCGGTGGAATTTGTGGACCTTAGTCCGGTTACTGCGGCGCTTGAGCTGATACGGCAAGATCAGGCTGATCAGTATTTGATTGTTGATCAGCTGTATAAGCGTGATCGTGAAATACATTTTGGACTTTTGACGTTGTTGGCGTTGTTGCTGGTTTACGTTATTGTAAGGGATTTTTTAAAGGGGTGATTATATGATTAAACGATGGGTTAAGGTGTTGCTATGTGTTTGCTTAGTAGCGCCTTGTTTTTTTGCTCAAATAACGCCAGCTTATGCCGCTAGTAACGGTATTTTAAATGTTAATGGTGTAGATATTTGGGGCATTATCCAAGATGGATATAAAAATTATGAGGAGTGGGCGGCGGATAATCGTAAAGCGGCGGCTGATTTTTTTCAAAGCGGTCTTGATGGCGCTTATCGTTTAGTTAAGGGTATTTTAGGCGGTAACTCAGTTTATGCTGACGCGCAGAAAAAGATACTTGAGCATAGTTTAAAATGTTTTGCAGATGGTAATTATACGTCTTGCAAGTACGTGGATGAACGAGTAAAAGAAAATGAAGCAGATGGACGTTATACAAAGGGTTATAGTGGTGGTAGAAATTATTATACTGGTGGCAATGGTACGATTTATAATGCTGGTGATACGGTTTATAATAACTTTGTCAATACAACAAATAATACTTATACATACGTTACTAATAATAATGAGTATGTTACTAATAATTATACAAATATGTATTATGATATAAAAAACAATTATTATTATACTACAAATAACAATTATACTTATAAATATCAATATACTTATAATTATACATATTATACTATGATTGATAGTAATGGCCAGGAAGCGAGTAAAAAATATTATTTTGAATTGCCGGATGGCAGAAGTAGTTTTAATATGACTGAGGATGATATAAAGGGTTATGTGCTTAATTATAACATTACAAATTATGATACTGTATATGATAATGATCGGACTTTAGCTTTATATCATTTTAATGGTGATACTTATGATAGTAGTATTAATAATTTGCCCTTGAAATGGGATAGTGGTGCTAGTACCGATTATTTAACGGTAGATAGTAATTTTCAAGGTTATTTATATTTTAGTCCGGATATCGAACATAAATTTACTGTTGATACATCAATGAACGGTGATTTTAGTATTGAGTGGCGGGCGTATTTATCTGATGTTAATAAAACAAATATACCTGCTAAAAAAAGTGGTGATGGTATTTGGTATCCTTTAAATAATTATCATAATTTGTTTATAAATGGTGAGGCTATGACATCATATGCGATTGATCGTAACGGCAAGTATGGAGCGGCTTTAACTCGGCGTTTTATACAGGATAATTGGGTTTTTGCTCATCGTTTAGGATTTAATGTTACTTGTCCGTCTTTGGTTTGGCATCGGGATGATTGGGATGTTATTGATACACCTAATACAACGGCTTATAGTACAATACCAAGCAAAAATATTGTAACGACTGGTTCTTGGTCTACATATAGTTTGGAGCGTAAAGGTAGTACATTATATTATTATGTTAATGGTGTTTTGGTTGATACATTGTCTGATTATACTGATCCTGTGTCGTCTATATCGTTACGCATGAGGGCTAATCTTACCACACAATTTACTTATATAGATGAGTTGCGTATATCCGGTAAAGCAGTGCATGATGGGGTAACCAATTATACTCCATCAAGTACGCAATTTGATACTAATTTAGTGTATGTACTTCCGGAAATATCGCCGGAAAATCATATTTTGATTAAGTCTATTATACCGATTACATCACAACAATTTGGCGGCGTTAGATCGTCTGCGCCAGTTAAAGGTGATGTCTATGTGCCCGTATCCGATGATTATACAGTTGTGGATGTACAGCAATATAATGGCGCTGACTGGATAGAGGTGCCAGCGTCTGTTTATTATGGCGGCGTTTGGGTAGATATTAAGGGCTTTAGTTTAAAGGCTCAAGAGCCTACGCCGCCAGATGATCCGGATGTTACGCCTACTCCAACGCCGGATGGTGGTTCTGGTGGCGGTGCGTTTGTTCCTGGCAATCCGGAACAATCAGCGACTAATATATGGGATGTCCTTGTTGCATTGATTAATAAGGCAGGGGATATATTAAGTGGTACGGCTGATCTGTTGGGGTCTTTGGTTTCTGGTTTTGTTAATTTATTGGGTAAACTGTTTATACCGTCCAGCGATTTTTTTGCGAGTCTTATGCAGACGGATTTCCCTGAATTAAAGCTTAAACTGGGTTTTTTATCTGCACCGTTTGATATATTTACGTCGGTGTTACATAGCTTTGATAATATATCTGATTTGGGCAGTTATGGCTTTAGTTGGCCTGATGTATCAATCCCGGGTTTTGGTGTGTTAATACCTGCGGGCGGTTATAGTTTTGATGATTTGTTAGCTAATGATGTGTTTAATCGTATGCGGTCGCTTATGCTGACGATCAATAACGCTGTGATCTGGCTTGCGGTGGTTAATTTGGCTCGTAAAAAATTAGATGGGTTTATGAGGAGGTAAGGTAGTGCTGTTAGAAGGTTTAATATCGCTTGTGGTTACGCTTATTAAGGCGATCTTGTCGATCTTTCCGAGTTTGCCGCCATTTCCGGCGGAAGGTTTAACGGCGATTAATAGTTATGTATCGTTGATCATTACTAATGCTGGAAGCTTGCTAGGGCTGTTTGTTGATCTAAATACGGTTAAGATCGTTTTGCCGATTGTGCTGGTATTGATTGAGTTTGAACACATTTATGATTTTGTGATGTGGCTGTTACGTAAGATACCATTTTTGGGTATCAAGTAGGGCGTAAAACGCCTGCGCGCCGAGCCGCTGGCGCGGCTGGCGGGTGGCGTTGCGCCGGGTGCATGGTTGCCTAAGTATAGTATTACCTTAGGCAACCTCTGTGTAATGTGTAAAGGT
>NZ_QRUP01000014.1:0-395 GCF_003459085.1 Holdemania filiformis
GGAGAGAATTATGAATTCTGCCCGGTCATTCAGATTATGATCGTTAACCGGCTGCCCAACATGAAGAAGCATTCTCATTTTACCCATCAGAGCCGATATTGCGTGATGGAAGATCACATCCTCATGCCGGACGAGCGCTGCCGGATTCTCTGGGTAGAGATGGATTATCTGAATGAAATGGACAAGAAATCGATTGAAGAGTGGCGGATGGCAGAAAAGATTCTATACATGACACGGTACAGTTTGGATCCGGAAAAGCAGGAAGTCATTCAGGAATTAAAAGAAAAAGAGGAGGTTATACGAATGATGGAAGAAAAGCGGATGGAGTTTTTGAGAAGTACAAGCATGGACATCGCATTAATGCGGACACGGTTTGATGAAATTGATGAACAGAA